>VGLT01000033.1 GCA_016866635.1 Candidatus Uhrbacteria bacterium | reverse complement strand
GAAAGCATCCAATCAATCAACCCATCTTCGCGCGACAACATTTTTACAACCGTTGCCTGTTCATGATTTTGTTCCTGCGGGAGAATTTTTCCATTCACGTATTTAAAGAGAGTATCAGGTACGATCGTCGCACTTATTTCAGAAAGGCGTTGTTCTAGACTTGCCCCTGTTTCGTCAGCTCGAATCGACTCCTCCACTTGAGCTAAAAGAGGGCCGTGATCCATGAGGGCATCCAACTTCATGATGCTGACGCCGGTTATTTTATCGCCATTTTTAATCGGTGCCTGAATGGGTGTTGATCCGCGATATTTGGGCAAAAGTGATGGATGAATATTCATGATGCCGTGAGGATAGAGATCTAACACCTGTTGCGGAATCAGCTGTCCAAAGCTTGCCACCAATGCCACGTCGGCACGGAGCGTTTTCAAAATGTCAAACGCCTCGTCGCTCTTTACTTTTTCAAATTGATGAATCGGCAATCCATTTTGAACGGCGAATTGTTTGACGGGAGATGATTGAAGTTTTGCATGCCGTCCGGCGGGCCGATCGGGTTGTGTGATGACCCCAACGACAGAAAATCGTGAATCGTGAAGCAATGCCTTGAGCGAAGGAATTCCAAGGGAAGAAGTCCCGTAAAAAACAACGCGAATCATGTTAGATCTTGGTTTTAGCGGCCTTCACGATCTTGGTCGCTTTATCAATAAACAAGATGCCATCCAAGTGATCGATTTCATGCTGGAAGATGATAGCGGGAAAATTTTTTGCCTCAAATTCGATCCGACGGCCGTGGCGATTGACCGCCTTTATGGTGACTTTTTTATGGCGGGAAACAATCCCAAATTTTCCTGGCACGCTCAAACACCCTTCTTCGCTATCGACCATCCCCTCAGATTTCTTTGTGATTTCTGGATTAATAAAACACTCTGGACCTTTTGGCATAAGCACAACAATCGCTCGAACATTTTTTCCTACTTGCGGCGCGGCGATCCCCACCCCATCTTTCATCATGGTCACGATTAATGCATCCAAGAATTTTTGAAATTCCGGTGTGGTAATCTCCTCCACGCTTAACGCACGCGATCGCTCGCGGAGGGAAGGGTTGGGATCGGTGAGAATCGTTAACATACCGGCCTACCATCCTATTTCAAAAAGGCGATGGGGTCAAGGTCTATGATGGCGGACGTAGCGAGGGGCGTCAATAATTCAATCAAGCGTTTTTCTGAAATAGATGGTGGAAATAAAATATGCGTGACGGATTTGTGTTTACCTTCCAGAATTTTGACCAAGCGCGTAGCCGGCGGATATCCAAACATTCTTCGTTCCTGCAACTCCTGTTCGCGAAATGTTTTGACACCGTCCTTCGTGAGCCAACGTTGAACATGTGGAGCGAGCGATTCAGATGTTTGAATGATGAGGGTGCCATCAACTGCAGCCACATGATCGGCGAGTCGGCGCACGTTGATCGAGCAGCGCTCCAGACGTCGAACATCCTCAGTGACACCACTCAACAGCGATCCATCGGTAATGACGACCATCGCATGTTTTGAGAACGGGGTATCCACATCCTCGTTGGACAGATTGCGCCATTCGACGGGAATATGTGGTTCATGCTTCATCCAAGCAAGTTTTAATTTTTCTATTCCTGGCCAGGATTTGGAAAAATCTGTTCCGCCACACGTGGGACAGGCCAGCGGAACGTCTTGTTGTTTCTCTCCTCTCCATCCGCAATCACGACAGATCGGACGCGCAACCGTGCCTCGAATCGGATGGATAATGACAAGAGGATGGTGTGATGAGCAATGTGTAATGAGTAATGTATACGTGTTGGCTTGAATACAAGGGATGGGAGAGCGGCCATTTGGAAGAAAAGGGTGAACAAAAAGTTTAACAGGAATGGTTGGCGCATCTGCTTGCACATGAAGCGGCGGGGTCAATCCAAATGTTTCCAGTGATGTTCCCAGATGCGTGTGACACCACATGAGCATGAGTCGTGCATCATACCTTGGAGCAAGTTCATCTTGTTTGTGATCATCATTTTCTGGTTCATCGAGGAGAACGAGATCTACGAATGGCGCAAGCCATGCTCCAAGCCGTGTGGTGATCAGACAGGGGACGGATCCATTCATACATCCCCGCCAAAGCTTGAATGCCTCTCCATCACTCAGATCGCTATGGAGAACATCGCACCCAAGTGCTGATCGTATATGCTCCGCGCGAATTTTCCATGGGACGACGATGAGGATGCGCTGTTGTTTTGCTAAAGCTTCTTTTGCACGAGCGATGAGATGTTGTTCAGGTTCGGTCACCCAGTGGGTTTTTAGGATCCCTTTTGTTTTGGTTGAGGAGACAAGTTCATGCACGGATGAGGTGATGTGTGATCCGTGTCTCTTTGGTACCCATCTAAGCCACGCTTTTAAAACCGTCGGTTTTGAACAAAAGGTTCTCGACGCCGTCCAGGCGAGCAGAGTTAAAAACGACTCAGGGAACGTGATGTCCAGGATCTCTTTGATGGGTAAAGCTTTGTGTGCAAAGGAGCTGTGTGTGGAAATGGATTCAGCAACACCCGCCATCGTTCCCTTCCGAAATGGGACTCGAACGAATGAGCCAACCTGAACAGAAAGTTCCTCTGGAATAAGATAATCAAAACCCTCCACACCTAAGGGCGTGCGCTGTACAGGAATAACACGAGCGTAGCTCACGTGATATCAAATCTCTCCGTGAGGTATCCTACGCCAAAAGGTGCCTCATAGCACAATTCTTTTGCCTGGCAGTTAATATGCTCAAGAGAACCAAGTAAACTCAAAATTGGTTTGTATCCACACTGGCCTGCTTTTTCCACCAGAGATTGATCCATCGCAAGTAATCCAGGTGCGTCGAGTGCCTTTAACTTTTCTCGCACGGTTGCATCAAATTGCTGTCCTTCGGCTGTTGCACCTTCTGGAGCATTTGCATTTGCGTGGTGAGAGAGGTCAGCGGAAGCAATGACGGCCACACGTCGTTCTTCCGCATGTAAAACGCGCTTGAGCTGTCTCCCAAATTCGTAATGCATGCGTGCATCGAGCAAAGAAGTAGCCAGAGGAATCAGTTTCCAGTTTTTTAGATGAGACGTCAGGAGAAGCAGGGGGATGGTGAATCCATAATCCAGTTCTGGTTGGCTCGTGAGCGTAAAAGGAACGTTTTCTTCCCGCATGGCCCGATGGAGATGATCGAGTAATAAAAAGTCCACGCGCGCTTCCACGGTTGTCCCATGATCACCAAATTCTTTCAGCTGTCCGACAAAAATGTCCGACACATTCCCACTAAACGCATCTGGATACATTTGCGCGTGCGGGGAGAGAATGACCAGGGTCTCCGGTTTGGCGATGTAGAGCGCTTGCTCCACTTCTGCGTACGCTTGTATGGTTTTGGCCAATGTTTCCCGATGTTCTTTTCCAATGGTTGAAATCAGCAGGGGGGAGTGAGGGACGGTGGCGGCGAACACGATCATAGTTTATGTAATGAGTAATGTGCCCGGCGGAGCCGGGTCCGGCTTTGCCGGATAATGAGTAATGACCATCATTCGGCACTTGTCAGAACAACACTTGATGTTTGTAGAGTGACAGGATCGCCGATGGGGTAGTCAACCAATGCCTTGGCAGGCAGGACGGTTACATTTTTCCATTTCCATCCTAAGGTTTCAAATACTTCGCCAGAAATGATGGGTCGGCGATTACCATTTTCTATAACATAGACGCTGGATTGTTTTTCGATGCGTATGAGCTCGCCTTCATGAAGTTGATAGGGTGAACCGATCGTGAGCGTCGCAAGTTTTTCTTGGGTCAATACTTTTGCAGGACGTCCCTTAAAATAGAGCGAAAGAAATGCTTTGTTCGGAATGAGTTGTCGCACACCCCCTTCGACGTACCAGTGATTTCCTTTTGCATCCTTAGCAAGAAGACCGGTCGGATAGGCACTCTTAGTTGTAATATCTGCGCCGTCATCGTAGCTGAGCAACTCCTCATCGCTTGCTTCCAAGACCTCATCTTCATTAAATCCAAGTTTAGCAAAGACGGTGTTACTGATGATGTGTCGTTTTTTATTTCCGGTCAAAAGATATCGATCACCATTCGGAGTTTCGGCCAAAGAGTAATTGGCAAAGGCAATGGGGGAGCCATCAGGATAGCTGTTGAGTTGACCTGCGGCAACGATTTGAATTTTTTCTGGATCAACCATGGAAGCAAGTACTGCTTTACTTTTAAAGGGGCGCTTTTCTCCAAATCGAATTAAGTAGGCAATGCTATCACCGTCTTCACGCACGATCGAACCGTCGGGAAAAACGAGTGAGAACCAGCGATTCCAAATGCGCCATAAATTTGCATTTCCATGAATATGTGGCGTGTACGTGTAGAGCATGGCCGTTGCTTGATTGGCCGGAACAATGGTTTGACCGTCAACCACCGCCGCTTTTCCAGGCGCATATCCAGAAATCGTGCTCCCGCGTCCCAAAAGCTGTATCAAATATTTTTCGCGATGTTGTTTCGCGGCCCACTCTACTTGGCTGGCAAATCCTTTGAAATGTTGGATCGCCGGATCATCCATGGAACAGCTGTCGCACACTCCATATCCCATCGCCCAATCAAATTGTTTTTGCGATGGGTTGGGATCATCGACCAGGCTCTGCTCCTTTTGCATCAATGTCAACAAATATTTTGGATTGATTTTATAGGAGGTTGCGACCCGCCAAATAATTTCTGCGGGCCATTTTTCCACTCCATCGGAATCCATCATTTTTTTGGTGGCCAAGACGCCTTTTTTGCTCTCCAGAAATCGCTGGATGCGCTCCTGACTCATTATGCCAATTTCAAAAATATCCTCATCACGCAAAATATGGTTGGGATTAAAATTGGCATCGACTCCTTTTTGAGTGCTGGTTGATTGAGCAATGGCCAAAAGGGGTTGTGCTCCAACAAGCCAAAGGGAGAGAAAAACGAAAAAAAGCCTGGTAAACACCTTCATGCTGGTATTTTAGCACACTAAACTACCTGTGCTAAACTATAGCCATGACCCCGGCGCGGCGTGAGCATTTTTATTTGGGAGGATTGTTTGTTTTTCTTTTTTTGTTATTCACGATTTTGCCTTTTGCTGGAACGACCATTTTTGCCTCACCAGACGAAACATCCTATGCGGTGGTGGCTAAAGAGATGGCATTGAACAATCGTGCGTTTATCCCAGATGCTCTCGTTGGTGCATTTCCCTGGCTCCATCCACGGAGCTGGGTCAGTCTCGGTGATCGAATTTCTCCCGTCGGTTTTTTAGGCTGGCCATGGCTATTAAGTTTTTTTTACCGCATAGGAGGCACAGTGATCCTCGCATGGGTTGGAAGTCTACTGATCTTGTCTTCCGCATGGCCGTTTTTTCAGCTTCTGCGTTCTCGGTTTGGATTTGTGGCCGCTTGGTGGGGGACGATCGTAGCTTTTACCCTTCCCTCAGTCATTTTGTATGCCAATCGCAGTTTGTTTGTGAATGGAGCATTTCTTGCTCTCACCCTTTGGGTTTTGTGGCTACTGAAAAAATTACCGGTGACTCAACGGTATCGTTTTCTTATCTCTGCCACCCTTTGCTCTTTACTTATTTCTCTTCGCCCCATTGAACTGCTCTGGCTTGCACCGTGGATTTGGTGGTTTGGACACGATCTTCGGCCAACAAAACGCGACTGGTATCAAATGATCGCTGGGTGCTTGCTTGTGATCATTCCTTTGGCGTGGTTTGCGCACGGGGCCTATGGATCTTGGATCGGTATTGGGTATGGATTGAGGGATTCACAACCAAGTATTGAGTATGGGGTATTGGGTATGGAAGGGTCGTCACCACAAGGCGCAATGTCCAGCGAAGCAGGACATGTCTCCTCCAGGCCAGATGTCCAATACCAACTTCCCTACGGTGTTCATCTGAAACCTTTATTGTGGAACGTAGCAGTCTATCTTGGCTGGTTGATGCTTCCTTGGTCGATCGTGTGTGTTGCCGCCGCTGTGTGTGTCTGGCAGAGGCGAAAACAGCGAGCGCGTGTTCGACAGCGTGAGTTGAATCAAGTGTGTATCCTTGTGGGTTGGACGATCGCCGTTCTGTTGTTTATTTATGGGAGCGGAATGTATGTTGATCGTTTTGGTCCGCGCTCAGCAACCATAGGAAATTCTTTTTTGCGTTATCTACTCCCGCTCGCGCCACTGTGCGGTCTTGCGGTGGCGTTTTTGTGGCGTCGCATGGTCATCCCGCGCGGATGGGAGAGGGTGGGGATCGCTTGCGGGATCTTTTTATGCGCGTTTGGTGTCTATCGCGGTTTGATCGCGGATGATGAGGGAGTCCTGCATACGCGACGAGCATTGGCTCAATATCCGGTGATTCGTGCGGAGGCGCGACGCTGGTTTCGTTCTGGAGACGTGATTTTATCCGAACGATCAGATAAGATATTTGTTCCAGAGTTTCGTGGAGTTTCTCCATTGCCCCATAAGGATCAAGTGGGGATTCTGGCTCGCTCGAGAGATGTTCGTGTAGGATTATTTGCTCGCCCGCTGTCACAAACACAAAAAGATGAATGGCGGCGAGTGGGATTAGATGCGCAAGAGCTTATGTCTTTCCCGCGTGAAAAATTGTATCAATTAGTGCCACTTCCATGAGAATCCCTCGTGTCGCCGCTTATTTTTTTGCGACCATTCCCTGGATCCTGGTCATTGCCTGTCTCGGGGGTCTTTTTTTGCTGCGTTTTCCACCCAGTGGGCGTGTGCAGTTCACGTTTCCTTTAGATGGCTCTCATGCGTGGTTTGATCCCTTTCTTCCTGGACAGCGCGTGTCTCAAGCTGGCGTCCAAGCGGATGGATGGAGCGGCCAGCGAATTTTTGATGAGCCGGTATACGCGAGCGCCCGTTTGCCGGGGGTCTACGATCAGGTCACGGTTTCCCTTGAAGCCACGACCACTCGACAATCGTTGATTGAACTTGGAATCCTCCGTGATCCATACGCCTTTTCATTTGAAATGCATCCATTGTGGAGTAGTGAATTAGCGCAAGGCTGGCGACAGGTATCAGTGAATGGAATTTCTGGATTTGTTCGTACAGATACCCCGGACCATGTGTTGGTCACAAACGATTTAGATCGAGTCGTCACTTGGGGAGCGACCACCACCTCGCCTCGCTGGATGGATCAAATTCAATCATCAAAGACCTATGAGCTATCGCTACGTGGCACTCATGATTTTTATGTGGTGCCAACGAATGGGATTGTCTCATTCACGCTCGCCGTGCAAGACGTGAACCGTTCCCGCGGAGGAGATTTTGTTGCGTTTCGTTTTAGTCATGAGGAGGAGACCTTGTGGACGGATGCTATTGGTACGGGCGGCAGTCTGGATCGCAAGCCAAATGATGTGTATGAAAAACAGATGCGTTTTGATGGACTCGCCCCAGGGGTCTATCGGCTCTCCGTGATTGCTGATGACAATGTTTTCATTCGTCGCGTAACAACCTCAGCTCAGCATTGGGTTGTTGGACCGCGCTTATATCTCGGTGATACGGCGGGGTATGCTCCGCTCCAACCAACACAGACGAGCATGTGGACCAACTCGCGTCATGTGATTGCTGAAACATTTCACGCGGAAGGACGACAAACCATCTCTCTTGGCTCTGCGCACATGCAGATCACAAAGACACACACCCCGGTTGCGCTTGATCGAGCGGCAGATGAACAATCAGAAGCACGGGTCTTGCAAGCGCCAAAAGGGGACGTGCGCTTTGTGGGAGATGCGTTTTTCGCGTTTGATCCTCAGGCGTTGTTTTTGCCCAAACCGCGTCGCATGACCGATGCTTCAAATCTCGATCAAGAAGGGGTGGTTGCCGTGATCACGCCCTACCGGCCGCCAACCAAGACATCCGATGGTGGTTGGCTACGACTATCGACAACCTACCTCTTACCACTCTCGGGCGATCCTCTGAAATTTGTGCTCTCTGCTCCCGGAATTTTTTCTCGCAGTGGCGCCGTCGATATCCGTACCGTTGATTTGATCTATGAGCGGCCGGCCCTCAGTCCCCGTGAATGGTGGAAGGCGGTGAAAAAAGAACTCGCGCTTGCTTGGCGCAGACTATGACACTCAAAGCCTGTATTAAATTATTCTTGACGCAAGCGGCTTGTGCCACCGCCGTCTTGCTTGGCGTGTTGATCGTGCTCGAGCGCTTGGCCCCGGGGAGCGTCCTTCCCTATTTCAATTTTTTCTGGCTCGTCCCAGTGCTGGTTGTTTTGATTGGTTTGGCGGGGAGAACACGAGAACAGGAGAACGGGGATTGATTGTTTTCTTGTTTTCATGTTTTAATGCTTTCATGTCAAACGATTGCCTGTTTTGTAACATTATTGCCAAAGAAATCCCATCCACGCCGATTTATGAGGATGAGCAAGTGTATGCATTTTTGGATATTAAACCGGTGAATCCCGGACACACACTGGTTGTTCCAAAAAAACATTCCCCAGACCTACCCTCGACCGATCCTCTTGTTTTGCCCGCGTTGATTCTCGCCGTCCAAAACATTGCTCAGGCGATGCGCGTGGGATTAGGAATCGAAGGCATGAACATCACCGAAAACGATGGACCGGTCGCCGGTCAACTAATCCCACATATGCATTTTCATCTCATGCCGCGTTACGCTCACGATGGTTTTGATTTGTGGCATGGAAAACCCTACGGCTCGCAAGAAGAAGCAATCGCCGTGGCGGAGAAGATAAGGAAAGGATTATGAGCAAAATGGTGGTACAGAAAACAGCAAAAAAAGAAACGAGACTCAAAACAAATCAATTTTTTGATATCAATAAACTTCCGAAAGAAGAGGGTATTTTATTTCTCGGGATATCCATGAATCGTATCGGAAACAGCCAAAGTCCGGAAAAATATTTTGAGTATCTACAGTGGTTGGATAAAAAAGTTGAAAGAACAGAGGGGATAGGCGTTG
>VGLT01000032.1 GCA_016866635.1 Candidatus Uhrbacteria bacterium | reverse complement strand
CGCGTAAGCCTCTCCTTGCCGCTGCGATGCAGACTCTGGATCTCATTCCAGTAATCAACACCACCGCAAGCGAACAGGCAGACCATGTCTGCCAGGCTGTGATCCTTGCGACGCCGGTCGAGTTCCGACGCAGCCGCATCAGCCAGGCGATTAAATCGCCAGCCATCGATCCCAGCACGCTCTAGAATAGAGCGCAGTTCCCGATTCGTTACATCTCGCAGTTCCATGTTTCCGTTTCTCCTTTGTCTGAGCATATCAATATAAAATTTAAAACCAGCTCTGTCAAGAGCCGGTGTGCACAACTTTTAGTTTCCGTTTTTGGTTCGCCAACCTTTGATTTCTAACCCCTCCTCCGCCGCGGCGACCTGTGCCTCTTGTTTGGAGGTGCCGCGTCCAACCGCCACTAAATCGCGATCAAGAAATACACCCACGGTAAATTCTTTTTGATGATCCGGACCTTTTTCTTCCAACACTTTATAAGTTGGTGTGACCCCTAAGAGCTCCTGTGCTGTTTCTTGAAATTTGCTCTTGGCATCCACGTACAACTCCAATTCCAAAATGTGTTTTAGATGCGACAAAATATGTTTGTGAATAAATTTTTCTGCCGCTTTTGTCCCATCGTCTAAGTAGATCGCCCCGATAATCGCTTCAATAGCATTTGCCAAGATATACATGCGAGCCTTTGTATCTTTATCGCGCGCTTCTCCTTTAGACAGGAGTAAATATTCTTCAAATTCTAGGCCGCGAGAAATGCCAGCCAAGGTTTTGGCGTTTACCAGTGCCGCACGCCAGTTGGTTAAATCACCCTCTGGATTTGCGTAGTTTTTATAGAGATATTCGGTGACGATCAACTCCAACACCGCATCTCCGAGAAACTCAAGACGCTCGTTATGATCAAAGGTGTAGTCTGTATGTTCGTTGAGATACGAACGGTGGGTCAGAGCCTGCAGGAGGAGCGATCGGTCACGGAAATCGTGTCCCAAACGTTCTTCCAGCGGGCCGAAATCTGGCATGTCCATAGTTTTTAGCTTTTAGCTGTTTGGTTGTTTTTCTCCTTTGGCTTATCCGATTCTTTTACAATTCCTTGGGCGAGTTGATCGCGGTAGATGGCACCAAGCACTCCGTTGATGAATTTGCCGCTCGATTCTCCCCCATACGTTTTGGCCAACTCGATCGCTTCGTTGATCGCGACTTTACTCGGAATGTCGAAATTGAACAAGAGTTCGTAGGTCCCGATCCGTAGGACGTTGCGATCGACCATGGTGATTTTTTCTAATGGCCAGTCCGGAGCGAATTTTGTAATGGCGTTATCAATGATGAGCTGTTGTTCTAAACACCCATCGACCATTTTTTTGGCGAATTCTTTTTCATCCAACTTAGGTGCGAATTCCGCAAGATTGCGTTCCAAAATTTCTCCCACCGCTTTTTCACCATGGAAAAAATCCCACTCATACAGAGATTGCATGGCGAGTGCGCGAGCGAGATGGCGATTGGACATAGGAAGGAGCGATGTGCCGCAGCTTGTAGCTGTTAGCTTTTAGGTTCCGATTCGGTTTTTGGTTTGGTTTTGGATAATGCTTTTTGCAGTTTGCGATCACGGCCTTTGACGTGGATCGGGATGCCGCGATACTCGGTGGCTCCTGGAGCGGCGCGGTGTGATAAGTGGGTTGAACCATTCTTATCGACCGTGATGGTTGGAGTTTTGAGAGCGAAGTGGGAGGCGCGACGACGCTTGTGGGATGAGGTTCTGCGATGTCCAGGAAGACCCATAGGGAATTCACAACTAAAAATTAAGCAAGCAATAAAAAAAGAATATCAAAAGACACAGCTTTTTGCAAGTATTGGCCGAAATTTTTGAGTTTTGACAGTCCTCTGGCCTTAAGAAGCCAAGGAAATATAGCTTTTCACGATATTTTCCAAGATAGGTCCCTGAAGAGCGTCATTCAAGCAGTAGTAGTAGTCAAAGATAAAACGAGCTTCGCCGTCTTTAATAGCAAAGGTTGTTTGCGGTCCGGAGTTTCCGCCGTTGGCCGTACAGGTCTTCTGAAGAATTTTGTATGCAGGCCGGCCATCAATAGTCATTTTTTGTAATTCATTTCCGGCAAATTGTCTTTCGATTGGCTGTGAGGACGTTTCGATGGAATAGAGGGCGATAGGTTCCTCCATGGCAGGATCTTGGTGATAGATCGTATTGTTGATTAATGTGAAACCAGTAGGGAGTTTAATTTGAAATCGGCCGGCTGGATCGGTCGTCAATTTCCAGCTGCTGACTGGTGATGCAAGAACATCCTCTAAACTCATGGTTGTCGGCATTTGTTCTGTGGAGGTCGTTCCAGACAAGCTTTTGGTTTGTAGAGAGTGAACCTGGTTTTTTAACATCTCCGCATCACGCATGAGCGCTTTATTTTGCCAAGCCATGCTGGCGGCAAAGGCGATAATGGCAAGCATTACAAACGCCGCGGTAAGCGCGTGTTGTTTACGGTGATGCTCTTTGAGACGTCGATGTTGCGGAAGTGCTTTTGGCATAAAAAAGAAAGAACAGATTTTATTTGTGATCAAGTATAACACATACTTGCTTTTTTTGCTCATTTCTTCTACACTCAAGCAAATTTATATGCAAAAAACTCTTGTCCTCATCAAACCAGATGGTGTGCAACGCGGGCTCATGGGAGAGATCATTGGTCGCTTTGAGCGAGTCGGTTTAAAAATCACTGCACTCAAGATGGTTCACCCTTCGCACGAAGATGTCGACAAGCATTATGCGTTGACGGAAGAGTGGATGCGCGCGGTTTATGAAAAAGCCAAAGCCAAGTACGAGGCGAACAAAGAACCGTTTCCTTTTGCTGATCACATCGCGTATGGGACAGAAATCAAACGTGGTTTGGTAGAATTTTTGAAATCCGCGCCGATCGTTGCCATGGTGCTAGAAGGCGAGCAAGCGGTTCCACTTGTACGCAAGATCGTGGGCTCGACCGAACCGGCGGGAGCGGCACCTGGAACGATCCGTGGAGATTTTGCTCACGACAGTTACCCATTTTCCAACTCACAAAATCGTCCGCTGCGTAATTTGATTCACGCTTCGGGGACGGAAGAAGAAGCTAAACAAGAAATGGCAGTGTGGTTCACGGATGCAGAGCTCTACAAATACGAACACGTGAATGATCGTGTTCAATATGATCCGGAGTGGTTTCTTTCATAAAAATACGAAAACACGAGAGCATAAAAGCATCTGACTCAGGTTAGATGCTTTTCTGTTTTCATGTTTTAATGTCTCTATGTTTTCATGGCTTCGGCGGGACTTTAAAAAATTGGGACCAGGATTGATCACCGGCGCGTCTGATGATGATCCATCCGGGATCGCGACGTATTCCCAAGCAGGTGCCGGTTTTGGATTTTCGACACTCTGGGGCATTTTATTGACTTTACCGCTCATGATCGCGGTCCAAGAAATGTGCGCGCGCATCGCCATCGTGACGAAGCGTGGACTTGTGGCCAACATTCGCCGTCGGCACTCGCGGCCATTCGTCTTTTGGGTGGTTCTATCATTTTTGATCGCCAACGTGATCAATATCGGAGCTGATCTTGGGATGATGGCCAGCGCCATTCAGCTTCTGATCCCATCCCCATTCTTTGGAGTATTGTTGATCGTTGGGTTGTTAACGTTGTCGCTGCAAATTTTTATTCCGTATCACACCTACGCACGCGTGCTCAAATGGTTGACCCTGTCCTTGTTAGCGTATGTGGGCGTTGCACTCACCATTTCTATTCATTGGGGAGAGGCTCTTCGATCAACGGTGCTTCCTGTGTGGTCGTGGAATAAGAACTATCTATTGATCATCGTTGCGTTGCTTGGCGCGACGATTTCTCCGTATCTTTATTTTTGGCAGGCGAGTCAAGAAGTTGAGGAATCACATGAAACGGATGGCGTATATGGAAAGAATCATCACTCTTTGTGGCGCAAGCTCAAAGCCATGCGCTTTGATGTGGGTTTTGGAATGACTTTTTCCAACATCGTCGCCTGGTTCATTGTCGTATCTGCTGCGGTTGTCCTCGATGGACATGGGTACGTATAAATCGAGAGCGCTGATCACATGGCACGTATCTTACAGCCGCTTGCTGGATCCTTTGCCTCAGGGTTGTTTACGATTGGGATCATCGGTACAGGGCTGCTCACCATCCCGATCCTGTCGAGCACGGCGGCCTATGCCCTGTCAGAACTATTTGGATACAAAGAAGGGTTGTTTAGATCGTTCTCACAGGCCAAGTTTTTTTATGGGGTGATTATTGTCGCAACGATCGTGGGCGGGTTGATGAATATCGTAGGCATTTCGCCGGTACGCGGGTTGATCTATGCGGCGGTTTTAAATGGGTTGATCGCGCCACCGTTGATTTACGCCATCGTGCGATTGGGGAGCGATGAGCGCTTGATGGGCAAGCAAC
Source organism: Candidatus Uhrbacteria bacterium (assembly GCA_016866635.1). GTDB lineage: Bacteria > Patescibacteriota > Patescibacteriia > 2-12-FULL-60-25 > 2-12-FULL-60-25 > VGLT01. Next base: position 4,804 of record VGLT01000032.1, on the reverse strand, counting down.
GCAATTCGCGGCTTTCTTCCTTTTTTGGCTGGTTGACGTTTTTGATTATGACCACGGCGATTGGAGCATGGGCCATCGTAACTTTTTTTTAACATGCTCCTTTATTTGAGTCTTTGTTTTTTGGTTGACCACGTCGTTCACGAACGACGTGGTTGACCCCGCCGCTCGCGAGCAGCGGGGTTGACGAAATTTTTTTTGCGAGGCATCTTGGAAATGAGGTTGGTGGAGGATTCGGGCTAAAATTCGGTTCTTCAGATCTGGATGGGTCTCCGCTTTGGCGGAACCGCGAAGATCTCGGCGATCTAAACCCACGTCGGATGATTGAATGACTGGGAATCCTGGTCGTTACGTCATGCGAACTGGCAGTCATGGCCCAAACGGGCGCATGACAGATCCCATTACACTTTGAACCGAATTCCTCCGCCGACCCCAAAAAGGCTTGCTTCAGACGCAGGCTTTTGTTATTCTTCCGCCACCGCCGAGGTAGCTCAGTGGTAGAGCGAAGGACTGAAAATCCTTGCGTCGCCAGTTCGATCCTGGCCCTCGGCACCACGTAAAAACCACGTCTTCATGATGTGGTTTTTGCGATATGGTTCATATGACGTAACTGAAGTAAGAAAACGCCCGCGAAGCCTCGGGCGTCTTCAGCGGGCGGGTCAGTCTGGCGCGGGGGCCAGTCAGTGTGATCTCGCGGCGGAGGGAGTGCTCTCCGCCCGCGCTTCACGGGTCGTTTTTTCTCCTTTCTCTCCACCTCGTCCTTGCAATCGAGGTAGATGTGGTAGAGCGGGATGATCGTCTCTTCCGAGACGTCGCCCAGCTTTTCGTCGGGCGAGATCGGGACAGAGCCCACCATCTCTTCTTCCACGCAGTTCAGTACCTTGGGCGGTATGGCCTTTCTCAGCGTCTTCTTCTCGTTACGCTTGAGCCAGGCCTTGGCCGCGCGCTTCTCTTTGGTGGCTTGTTTCTCCTTCTGGTCCGCGAGGACCGGTGACGAAATCAGCATTCCGATCGTGAGCGTGAGCAGAAATCGCATGCTGGCCTCCTGCCAGAAACGACGAGCCGGTCCCCTCTGAGTTGCAGAGGAGACCGGCAGGTCAGTTGATCAGCGCATGGCGAGGTCGGGGCCGCCAGCGCGCGCGATCGGAGCCGATCGCTTGAGCAGCGCCGCGACACGGCCGGGGAGCTTGCTCCGGTGACCGCCTTCCCACCGCGCCATCTCGATCAGGAGCAGATCGAGCTTGCGCGTGTTGAGCCGGCCGATCCGCTCGTTGAGCCCGATCCCCGTGTCTCGAGAGACCTTGCGCGCGTAGGCCTTGGAGCTGTGCCCGCCGGACCAGACGCGGAGCGCACGCTCGAGCGTCATGTTGGCGTACGGGGGGCGTCCGAGGAGCTGTTCGCACCCACGCAGACCGTCCTCGAGGTTCTCGAACCAGACCAGATGGTTTCCGACGTTGTCGGGGGACCCGTCCTTGATCTCCCACTTCTCCGCGATCAAGTCCTTGGCGAAGGCGGTGACGTGGCCCTTGTTCCCGCCGCTCCAGTACGACACGGCGCACGGATTGTTGTTGATGTCCGTGAGCGGCTGACCGGGCCTGCGGGGCGGGAGCGGGCGGTTGGGATCCGACCACTCCTTCTTCGTGATGGGCTTCGGCGGCTTGGCGGCCGCCGGCGTGGGCGGCTTGGCCGCCGTCTCCTCGTGGCAGCCCGACGCCATGAGGAAAACCAGGGTGATTCGCAGAGCTGTCATCACGGCCTCCTGGACGTGTTCGAGTTTGAGGTACGACTTACAAAGGCGAAACTACCATAAAATAGGGCTTTTGTCAATTGTTAGATGTTGCTAAACTCGATGCATGCAAATCATGACCGTCAGTGGTTTTTTGGCCTACGTGAACGAGACGTTTAAAGCGATTTGGGATACGACGGAAGTGGCGATCGAAGGGGAGGTCAGCGGTTATCGTTTGTCGCAGGGTCAGTGGGCGAGTTTTGATCTTAAAGACGCCGAGGCGCTCGTGAATGTTTTTTTACCGGTCTGGAAATTAAACGTACCCATTCAAGATGGGTTGCGGGTACGCGTGTTTGGTTGTCCGCGTGTGTACCCCAAGTATGGAAAGTTTTCTTTTTCCGCAGAACGCATCGAGATTGCAGGTGAAGGAGGATTAAGAAAGGCGCTTGCCCTTCTCCATCAAAAATTGGAACAAGAAGGGTTGTTTGATTCAGCACGCAAGCGACCACTCCCTCGATTTCCAGAACGGATCGCATTGATTGCCTCTCGCGAAAGCGCGGCGTATGGCGACTTCATTCGGATTTTGCATGAGCGATGGGGAGGTCTCTCCATTGATTTGTATCACGTGCTTGTTCAGGGGGAGGGGGCGCCTGTTCAGATCGTTCGAGCGATCCACGAGGCGGGAAGAGGGGAATACGATGCGTTAGTTTTGACACGCGGCGGCGGGTCGCTCGAGGAATTGATGTCCTTTAATGATGAGCGAGTGGTGCGCGCGCTGTTTTCATCAAAAATTCCTACTCTGGTTGGCATTGGTCATGAGCGAGATATCACGATGGCGGAAGAAGTGGCCGATGTGCGTGGCTCAACGCCGACGGATTGCGCGCGCAGACTCGTCCCAGACCGAACCGAGCTCCTGTACGCGCTGTCACATCTCCAAGAAGGTGTGAGTGAAACGTTTTTAGCAAAAATGGTGGAGTGGACGGAACAGTGTGATGATGTCGTGCTGAAAGCCAGTCGCTGGGTTGCGACCCTATCAGAACGCATTACCTCCATGATACGCTTGTTCCAGTCGTTTGATCCGCGCGCGGTGGTCAAAAGGGGATACGCGATTGTGCGCGACCGGTCAGGAAAAGTACGAACGTCGATCAAGGGAATGACAACGAAAGATAAACTTGCACTAGAAATGAGAGACGGGACGATTGCTGTCTCCGTTGAATAATATGCCATCAAAAAAATTGGACTTCGGAAAATCGTTTACCGAGCTTGAGGAGATTGCGGAGTGGTTTGAAAAAGGGGAGCCAGATCTCGACAAAGGGCTCGAGAAATTTGAGCGCGCCATGGAGCTGGCACAGGTGTTAAAAGAGCGTCTGAAACAAGCAGAGAATAAAATTAAAGAGATAAAGCTTAGACATGAGTAACCAGTAACTAGTAACCTATGTATTTACTCCTCCGCCTCTTCCTCAACGCCTTGACCGTCATGCTCGTCGCGTACCTTGTGCCGGGTGTTTTGATCAAAGATTTTCCGCACGCCTTTTTTGCCGCAGTGGTCATTGGTTTGGTCAACGCGCTCATCCGTCCTGTTTTGCGCATCTTGTCTTTGCCCATCACAATTATCACGCTTGGTCTCTTCACGTTAATCATCAACGCCTTGATGTTCTGGCTGGCATCCAAATTGAGCCCAGGATTTACGATCGTAAATTTCAGTTCTGCCTTTTGGGGAGGGTTGATTTTTTGGCTCGTGTCGTGGGTCACAAATGGATTGATTCGAGGGAGCAAGAGGACTTGACGGTTTTGCTGGTTTCACGTAATCTCTCGTCAAATCCAAAGGTCCTGAGAAAGCAGGTGGTTCGATCAAAGAGCCTTAATTACCTACCGAGGAGCTTTTCGACCCGGTTTTCCGGTCGTTGAAACTCACAGGCCCCCTGTGGGTTTTCGTTTAAAGGTCGAAAACTAGAAAAATACCCTATGCCAAAAACACGTGCTCAGAAAAGTGAAACCGTCGAAAAATTGACCGAGGCGTTTAAAAAGGGGAAGTCTGCGATGTTCTCTGATTATCAGGGAATGACCGTCACCGGTGTGACAGCTCTGCGCAAGAAATTGCATGCGGAAAACGTCGATTACATCGTGGCCAAAAAGTCGCTCTTGTCCCTCGCGGCCAAGAATGCCGGCTATGACGTCAACTTTAAATCCATGCCAGGGATGCTCGGGGTGGCGTTTGCCAACGAGGATGAAATGGCCGGAGCAAAATTGATCGGTGATGCCGGAAAAAATGCGCCCATCAAATTGGTCGGAGGATTGTTTGAAGGAAAGTTCGTTGACCAAGCGTACGTGACGACGTTGTCCAAGTTGCCGAGCAAAGCTCAGCTCTTGGGTCAGCTCTTGTCTGTCTTCAACGGTCCAGCCGCGGCATTCGCTCGCGTCTTGAACGCGAATGTAGAAAAGGCAAAAGTTTGAAGGCAAAAGGCAAAAGGAACTTTTGACTTTTGAATTAATACTTAAAACTTATCATGTTATGACTGATGAACAAAAAGTCGTCGAGGTCCCTGAGAAGTTCAAGGGAATCGTTGACCAGCTCAAATCTTTGAGCGTGATCGATATGTCCGAGTTGGTGAAGGTATGTGAAGAAGTGTTCGGTGTGTCCGCCGCTGCGGCTGTCGCTGTGGCTGCCCCGGGTGCTGGTGCCGCCGTCGCGGAAGAGAAGTCCACGTTTAACGTGGAATTGACGGAAGCTGGTGCCAACAAAATTGGTGTCATCAAAGTCATCCGCGAAGTGACCGGTCTTGGTTTGAAAGAAGCCAAAGACATGGTCGACGCCGCTCCAAAGGTAGTTAAGGAAGGCGCCGCCAAAGCCGAAGCCGAAGAGATCAAAAAGAAGATCGAAGAGGCCGGCGGAAAAGCCACATTGAAATAATCGTTCGATCGAAGCAAAAACCACTCTCTCGGGAGTGGTTTTTGTGATAAGATAAACACATGGAAAGATCAAGAGAGGTTCATCATCAACGTGAATTTTCAGAAGGAAGTGTGCGGGAAAAAGCGGTCAAATTATTTACCGACTCATTTCGTTATTTTACTACACACGGT
>VGLT01000031.1 GCA_016866635.1 Candidatus Uhrbacteria bacterium | reverse complement strand
AAGATTTTATATCCGTAGACATTTCATTCAACACACGATCGGCGCCTTAAAAAAATTTAATCCTGTCAGCTCTCTCCTCCTCCTTTCTAGTTTTAGCGGCGCCGTATTCTACGGAATGATTTGGTTCGTTGTTCCTCTTTTGATTGCACGCTCGGTTGAAAGTCGCGCACTCAGCATTGGTCTCATGATCTTTGATGGTTCGGTTCTCGTTGTGGGCTTTCTCATCGGCCGTTTGACGGAACGTTGGAGTAAACGTTGGCTTGTCTTCTGGGGTCTGCTTCTCTTTTCCGTGATGGCATTTCTCCTTGGTTTCAATTTCGGTATTCTCTTTGTCATCTTTGGATTCTTAGCAACCACCGGCGACGAGATGGCGAGTATCTCTCTCTGGGCCTGGTTAGATCACCTCGACAAAGAACATCGTGAAGACGGGTTAATCTCAGGAGCGATTCATCTTGCAGAAGATATTGGCTGGACTATTGGACCCATCATGGCAGGAATCGTATTCCAATTCTTTGGCCCATCCTGGACCATCATCGTTGGCTCTGGTTTTATCTTTGCCACCTGGCTCGCCGCCGCGATCATTACCCATGTGATTCCATATCCTCCCAAACTCCTTCCACTACTCATCCACATCCCCCGCCGTCGACGACATAAACACTAGTAGCCATCATTTTATTTGCTCTATTTTGGTATTTCATAGATAATGCTCTCTGTCTATGAAATCTTTCTTTTTTCGTTCCTTTGCCATCGTTTCCTTGGTGAGCATGACGATACCTTGGACCGCAACCGCCGCTACCAATCAGCAAATGCTTGATCAGGCGTTTAAAAATACGTTGACGTCAGATACACCTCTTCAAACAGATGTGGATGTTCGATTCAGCATGACCACGGAGATGCGCGGCAAAAAACCAGAATCCAGCTGGGTGCATGTGACATTTCGGAATCGCATCCTTGATGCTCTGCGGAGCGAAGGCCGTGCCAGTCTAGAAAATTTGCGCGTTGTTCTTCCTGATGAGGCAGACGCCGGCGTCATCACGCTTAATCAACCCGTTGCTCTACAATGGAAGTACGCGGATTCTAAAGGATTTCTTCAACTCGAGAATCTCCCACAAAACATAATCGACTGGGCAAAAAATGGAACGGGAGTCGACATAGCGCCAGCCATAAAACAATGGGTCATGCTTGACACAAGTCAAGCAAAAGAATTTTCCTCCGGACTCCCAAGCTCATCCAGCCTCAATCCCTCGGATCTCTGGTCTCTGCCCAGCACGCTCAGCCAGTTAAAAAAACATTCCGTGATTAAGGTCGTTCGTGTAGAAAAACGCTGGACCAATGCTGATGGTCATGACATGATTCGATTTCGTACTCGTCTGAACCCATCGTTTATCGAAGCGCTCCGCCAATTTCAGGTAAAACAAGTGGATCGAGGTTGGAGTGATTGGCAAACACAAGTAACGGATATCAACAAATCATTTGCAGAAGTCCAAAAAGTGGCACGCCAAACAGACATGGCGATCAATGTTGACCAAACCGCTAATTGGGTCGAGCGCATCGAATCAAACGGAAAATTCAGTAAAAAAGAAAAAATGAAAACGCTCGGATTTCATGGAATCGTAACCATCAATTTCCGACCCGATTCTGGAACTGTAATCGAGCTCCCACAGGACGCCATCACATTCGAAGAGTTGGGGAAACGTTTACAGCCAGAAAAAGCCTCTCTTCCTCACTCTGAACAGATTGATACAACCGATTCAGATCATGATGGTCTCACCGATGCGCAAGAGAATGTTTGGTATAAAACCAACCCTCTCCTTGCTGATACGGATGGGGACGGATATCTAGATCGTGAGGAAATTGAAAATGGATATAATCCTCTAGGACCTGGCGTTTGTCCAACGACCAGTTGCATCGTCCAATAATGACATGAATACGACTCCGCTTGATCCAGGATTTTATGGTCTTGGTATTGCTCCAAAACTGTTGAACATTCTCGATCGCTCAAATTTCCGCGTCCCCACGCCCATTCAACATCAATCGATTCCCATTGCGCTCGAAGGCAAGGACATGATTGGAATTGCGCAAACCGGTACGGGGAAAACCTTAGCTTTTGGCATCCCCTTAATTCAAAGACTAGCGATTACTAAAAAACGTGGGCTGGTCCTCCTCCCAACACGTGAGCTCGCCTTGCAGGTAGAAGAAACATTACAAAAAATCGGTCGCGGTATTGGGTTGCGGACAACTATTTTGATCGGGGGCGCATCCATGGATCGTCAGATTCGTGATCTCAAACAACATCCACATATTTTAATTGCAACCCCTGGACGGCTCATCGATCACCTGGAACAACGCACGCTCCATCTCCGCGATGTGGGTGTGTTGGTTTTGGATGAAGCCGATCGCATGCTTGATATGGGATTTGCACCGCAAATCAAACGCATTTTGGAAGCGGTCCCGCGCGAGCGCCAAACAATGTTATTTTCCGCCACCATGCCAAGTGAGATCGTAAAAATTGCTAACAGTCACATGAAGCTTCCCGTTCGAGTTGAAATTGCACGTGCCGGAACAACCGCTGACAAGGTGACACAAGAGGTGTTCATGGTAAAAAAAGAGGACAAACTTGCCTTGCTTTCCAAACTCCTCTCAGAGCATCGTGGAACCGTTCTTGTTTTCTCCCGAACGAAACATGGAGCTAAACGGATCGCGCGCTCCATCCGGGGCATGGGTCATACCGCGGACGAACTTCATTCAAATCGCTCGCTCGCCCAACGCAAGGCAGCACTCGAAGGATTTAAGATTGGGAGATATCGCGTCCTGGTCGCTACAGATATTGCCGCACGCGGCATCGATGTCAAAGGCATTGAATGTGTGATTAATTATGACCTGCCTGATCAAGCGGAAGATTATGTGCATCGCATTGGTCGGACCGGCCGTGCTGGAAAAACCGGTCACGCGATCTCTTTTGCTACTCCAGATCAGCGGCGTGATGTGAAAGACATTGAACGATTGATTCGGGCTGATTTACCCGTTTCAAAATTACCTGAGCTTCCGACGCTCTCACCCGCGGTTCATGCACCTGAACCAAGACGTTTTGATCATTCCCGCCCACCGCGGCATTCGTACGGTCGACCTCACGCCCCCCGTTCCCACAGTTCTGAACGACAACGATTTAGACGCCGCCGGCGATAAAATTTGACAGCAAAATAATCTTGTTTTATTGTTAAAGAAGGTTATGAGAGCCTTCGCAAAATTGTTGAAGAAGGATAACCGCCTTGCACTTAAGGCGGTCATTCTCTTTGCATAATTTTGCGGTGTCTCGATGTAACCTATCGTTCCATTCATCGAAAAACACCGCCCACCAGCGGTGTTTTTCGGCCCCATCCACCTCTTGCTCGCGCTACGGAGGAATCCATGCCCATCCTGCCCATCGATCCTCAGCAACCCGAACGAGATGAGCTCATCGTCGTCAAACCCGGTCACCTGCCCGATCGTGTCGGAGACTCGCGGCTCGAGTCGCCGATCGGCCGCGACAAGATGAGCTGGCCACCGGGCCACTCCTCGAAGGCAGACCGCGCCTGCACGCCGGGAGCTTCGTTCGCCGCCTCGCCCGGCACGCTCAACTTCAAGCCCGAGCGCTGACCCGACTCCCCGCTTCTCCGCCGGCTACGCAACCTCAGCGTAGCCGGCGCTTCTTTATACTGATTAATTCACGTCCGGCCACGGAGTAATCAAATCGTATCCCGTTTCTGTCACGACGACGGTGACTTCAAAATGTGCCGCCAAACTTTTGTCTGCCGTCACGATCGTCCAGCCGTCTTCTTTGACGTTCACACGCCAATCTCCCAACGTCACCATGGGTTCAATCGCTAGCACCATCCCCACCTCGAGTTGTATGGGCTTGTTTCTTGGTTCGCGATAATTCGGCACCTGCGGTTCTTCATGCACCGCATGTCCAACTCCATGGCCGACCAAATCTTTCACAATCCCGTACTTTTTTGGCTTTAAATAATCCTCGATCGCTCCACTAATATCACGTATCCATCCGCCGGCTTTAATAACGGAGATTCCTTGAACAAGCGATGCTCGCGTATCTGCGACAAGCGCGCGAACATTTGGATTAGCTTTATCACCCACAATCACAGTCGTTGCCATGTCTGTTGCTAATCCTTCATACCACATCCCGATATCTAACCCGACGATATCCCCTTTTTGAATCACCCGATTTGGAATGGGCAATCCATGAACAACTTCTTCATTGATGGAAACACAAAGCGCACCTGGAAAGGCCATATCATTTTTGGAAATACGGTAGCCTAAAAACGAAGGCTCACCGCCAGCTTCTGCCATCCGTTTTCTCGCGATGGCATCTAACTCTTCTGAGCCAACCCCCGGCACGCATGCATCACGAATCTCTCGCAGGATGCGAGAAAGAATCTCGCCACCGCGTTTGAGTTTTTCGATTTCGTCTGGCGTTTTTATCATCGACATAGTTACACAACAAATCCCAACTTACGAATCTTCCGAACAATTTCTTCAAACAACTGTTTAATAGATTGCTCTGCATTCACCATCAAAAGAACTCCGCGTTCACGATAGTATGCAGACATAGGTTCGGTCATAAAATGATAGGAGGCCAATCGCCGGCGAATGGTTTCTTCTTCATCATCCTCGCGTTTGATTAGCCTGCAGCCGCACAGAGAGCAGCGCTTCTGCTGAGCTGGAGAAAGCTCATCTACATGAAAAATCGAACGGCATTTGGAACATTGACGACGCCCTTGCAACCGACGCACCGCTTCCCCATCTCGCATCTTGAGTTGAATCGCGAGATGAATTTTCATGATGCGATCAAGCGACTCTGCTTGCTCCACGTTGCGCGGATACCCATCTAACACAAATCCTCTTTCTGCTGATACTTCTTTTAATCGCTTGAGAATGATCGCATTCACAACTTCATCCGGCGCAAGCACACCGGATGCAACATATTCCTCCACCATATGTCCCAGCGTACTCCCTTTCTCAATCTCTTCACGAATCATGTCGCCAGAACTCGTCAGCGGCACCCCAAACCAATCCGACAACAAATGCCCCTGGGTGCTCTTACCTGACCCCTGAGGTCCAAAAATCAAGGCCTGAAGACGTTTCCGAGGCATGGCCTGCAGGATAGCATTCCCCGAAATGGTTGACAAAAGCCCTCTGGGCGCGCTTTGTTTTTCTGTTCTCGTATCTAGTAACTATCGTACTCTCTCATCGTCAATTGTGACTCGATTTGTTTCACGGATTCGATCACCACGGAAACAACGATCAAAAGTGAGGTGCCGCCAAGGGCAAGCGTTGTCGATCGTGTCAGCCCTTGTGCAATCAGTGGTAGCACCGCGATCGCACCCAAAAAGAGGGCTCCTCCAAGCGTAATGCGCTGAATAATATTTTGGAGATATTCCGCTGTTGGTTTACCTGGACGAATACCGGGAACAAAGCTCCCCTGTTTTTGCAGGTTTTCCGCGATCTGATCTGGATGAAACACCACCGCGGTGTAGAAATACGTGAAACCAACCACTAAGCCAAAATAAAGAATTCCGTAAATCCACTGGTTCTGAAGGGTAATGGTGATCCATCGCGCAATATCCGCGACCCATACCGTTTGCGCTCGTGACAAGAATTGCGCAATGATGGTTGGGAAAATCAACAACGAAATCGCGAAGATAATAGGAATGACTCCCACCATGTTTACACGAAGTGGTAACGTGGACGTTGCTCCCCCGGTCGAGGACGACATGCCACGCATCTGACGCGCATACTGCACGGGAATATTTCGCTGGCCTTCTGTAACAAAGACGACTCCCACAACGGTGAGAATGGCAACCGCGACATACAACACCACTGTCATCCATTGTGACGAATCATACGTTGCCAAAAACCGAGAAACAGCGTTCGGGAGATCAGCCAAGATACCGGCAAAGATCAGGAGCGAAACGCCATTTCCCACTTTCTTCTCGGAAATAAGTTCTCCAATCCACATCAAAAACAATGTCCCTGCGGTCACGGCTGTGATAATCATGAGCAGGTGAAAGGGGCTCTCATTCGTCAAAATCGGAAACTGAGATTGACGCAGCAATGCGAGCAAACTAAATGACTGGATGATCGCGAGCGGGACCGTCAATAAACGCGTCCATTGATTAATTTTGTGACGTCCAGCTTCCCCATCTTTTTGGATTTCCTCAATGCGCGGCACAATCATGCCAAGCAACTGAAAAATGATGGAAGCGGTAATGTAGGGAGCAACACCAAGCGCGACCACGCTAAAGTTACGTACGGTTCCACCAGAAAATAGATTGAGCAATCCAAGCACCTGATTTGCGTCAAAAAAACGCTTGAGGGCTACCAGGTCAATTCCCGGAAGTGGGATGTTGGCAACTAAACGGAACAACACCATCATGAGGATCACAAACATCAGCGAGTTGCGAACCTCTTTGACTTGCCACACGCTTTTGAGTTTATCCCACATAGAATTTTATATTATTTTGTAGCCGCCTTTTTCTTTTCCACTTTCTGCGCCTTGATTGATCCGCCCGCTTTCTCAATTGCCGCTTTTGCTCCCGCGCTCACCAAGACGCCTTCGACGACAATTTTGTGATGAAACGCTCCTCTGCCAACAATCTTCACCGTTTGCGTGGAGCGCGTCACCATTCCCTGCTGTTTCAAATGCTCCAATGACACGACCATCCCCTCTTTCCATGTGGTCAATCGACTCAATGGAATCGTCACGGCTTTAGCTTTCAAACTGGTAAACCCACGCATTTTTGGAAATCCAAGCAACATCTGCTTCAATCCTTTTAGACGAAGTTTATTACGTCCGCCACTGCGCGCACGTTGTCCTTTGGTTCCGCGTCCAGCGGTGGTTCCACGACCGGTACCACGACCTCGGCCCACGCGAAACTTCTTGGTACGTGATCCCTTGCTTGAAGCAATGGTATGCAGAGTAAGTGTCATAGATATATTTACTAGTTACGGGTTACGAGTTACTAGTGACTACCTGGGTCGTCTCCCCTTTAACCGGTGTACGCAATTGCTTCAATGCAGCAAACGTTGCTTTCACATTGTTAATTTTGTTGGAGGATCCCAAAATCTTTGCGACCACGTTTGGAATTCCCGCAAGCTCAAGCACAATACGCACAGAGCCTCCGGCTTTCACTCCCGTTCCGGTTGGAGCCGGCTTTAACAATACACTGGCCGCACCAAATTTGGCAGAGACGGGGTGTGGAACTGTTTCGTACGTCAGCGGAATGGTCAACAATGCTTTGCGCGCCTGCGTCGTTGCTTTTGAGGTTGCGGCGGCGACATCAACCCCTTTGGCCAAACCAAATCCGACGCGTCCTTTGCGATTCCCAATCACGGCCAACACACGGAAACGCATGCGCTTTCCCCCTTTCGTCACACGTGTGACACGAGCTACTTCGATATTCTTTTCTTCATAGTCAGCCTCGGCTGGCACATCTGAACCTGGACGACGAGGACCGCGTCCTCCGCCTCGACCACCACGACCGCCCCCTCGCGGACCTCCGCGCTGTGGTCCTCCACGACGAGGACCTCGGTCACTCATCTCTGCTGGTTGTGTTCCAGAAGGAGCCGCGTCTGCCGCGGGAACGGTTACCTCTTCCTTTGTTACGTTTTCGTCAATCATAGAATACATTTAGAAAATCAAACCCGCTGCGCGAGCGCCCTCTGCCAAGGCTTTGACACGACCATGATATTTTTTATCACGTCGATCAAACACCACCTTTTCAATCCCCTTGACTTTGGCTTGCTCTCCCAACTTCTGACCGACAAGCGTAGCCAATTCTGTTTTCGTTTTACCCTTTCGCTCCGCGTCGGAAAGATCTACATCACGGAACGCCACGAGCGTCTTACCGGAAACATCATCAATAATCTGCGCACTCATATGTGCCAGACTACGATGAACGCTTAAGCGAGGTCGCTCCGTCGAACCCTGCACCTTGGCACGGACACGACGCATGCGACGCACGCGTTGTTGGGCTAATGCACGAGAAGAAATCATAGGAGAGATTAGGATGCCGTCTTCGCGGTCTTGCCAGCCTTGCGGCGGATAACCTCGTCGACATATTTAATTCCTTTACCTTTATACGGTTCTGGGGGCTTGATGCGACGCACACGAGCGGCTGTCTCGCCCAACAACTGCTTGTCCGCGCTCGTCAACGTCAGTAATTGTTTCTCTACTTTTGCGTCCACACCTTCTGGAAGGGGGAAATCGACGGAGTGAGAAAAGCCAACGTCCATCACAAGCTTGCGTCCTTCCAATGCGACCTTAAAACCAACTCCAACAAACTCCAGCGTCTTTGAAAATGGGTTTTTTAATCCCTCAACGGCGTTTTGCAACAATTGTCGAGTCAGTCCCCAAATAGCACGCTGTTCCACGTTTTCGTTATCATCAACCGTGACGACAAGCGCTTTTGGCTCTCCTTCCAACGCGACATGTGCGTGTGGAGGGAGTGGGATGGTTAGGGTGGTTTTTCCACCTTTCAACGTCACCGAACCTGCATCAATCGTCGGAGTGATGTCAGAAGTCAGGAGAACGGGTTTTTTTCCAATACGTGACATAGGTTTAGTAAATTTCACACAAGACTTCACCGCCAAGCTTGCGCTTGCGTGCTTCCTTGTTGGTCATGAGCCCAGCAGAAGTGGAAACGATCGCGATCCCTTGATCAGATAACACGCGCGGTAACTCGTTTGCCTTGCGATACACGCGACGGCCGGGGGTCGAGACGCGCGTCAAGGAACGGATGTATGGTGTCTTACCCAAATACTTCAAGGTCACCTCAATCATTTTGCGGGCCCCTTCTGCTTTTTCTTTGGCTTCTGCCACATAGCCTTCGCGTTCCAGAATTTTAGCCATCGCAAGTTTGATGCGTGAACCTGGCACCACCAATTGTTCATGGTGAGCTGCTTGCGCATTGCGAATGCGTGTGATGAAGTCGGCGATTGGATCAGTAAACATAATGGTGAAAATTACCAGCTTGATTTGGTCACTCCAGGGAGCTCCCCCCGATTCGCGAGCTCACGGAAACAGATACGGCACAAGTCAAAGTCGCGCATATAGCCATGTCTGCGACCACAACGCCAGCATCGATGCACGGCGCGCGTGGAAAACTTTGGCTTGCGGTTTGACTTGGCGATTTGAGAAGTCGTTGCCATAGAGTTAGCGATTTTGGAATGGGAATCCCAATGCTTTGAGTAAGAGTTGACCGTTGGATTTGGTACCGGCCGTGGTTGAAACCGTCACCTCAAGTCCATGCACTCGTTCAACC
>VGLT01000030.1 GCA_016866635.1 Candidatus Uhrbacteria bacterium | reverse complement strand
CCGGTCAAGGAGAATCATTTATCATCACATTGGCCGACAACCCACAAGCACTTTCTCTGATGGATTGGTATCTTGCGAGTCATCCAGGGGTCGTGTCGAGCGAAGCCAGGGTTATTCGAACCAAAGGAGGACTTGAGGGGTTGTTGGGAGTGGATCGATTAGAAGCATTCTTTGTTTGGGATAGCAAAGTTTTTGTCTTGCGTTATGATCTTGCAGGACAGCCCTTTGTCAATTATCGCACGACGTTTGAGATGATGCTGAATTCGCTCAAATTAGTCGGAGCGCCAATGATCATCGTGCCGAGCGATACAATCAAGGAGGGTCCTGGCACGCTGACGGGGGTAACGTCCACAACACCGGAAACAAGCAGTACCTCATCAAATGGAACAGTTTCGATTTCTGTGGGCGTGGTTGGGGCGACCTCGACCGCTGCCACATCGAGCGAGCCCACGGCCCCATGATTGAATTTGTTTTTGTTTCGCCTGTGCCGGCTTTGTTTCCGTCAAAACGCATGACGCGATTGGGCCAGGTTTTATCACGCGCTTTACATATCAAAAAACCGTCTTCGATTGGCGTGCGCTTTGTTTCTCTCAAAGAAATGCAAGGACTCAATCGAAATTATCGGAAAAAAAATACACCGACGGATGTATTAGCGTTTGATCCTGACAGTATCGCGATTTGTGCAGAATACGCAAAAAAAGAAGCAAAACGAAGAGGAATTCCGGTTGAGGAAGAATTGCTTCGTCTTTTGATCCACGGTGTGTTACACCTGTTTGGATGGGATCACGCGACAGAAAAAGAAGAAGAAAAGATGTTTGCTCTCCAAGAAAAAATTGTCTATGAAGTCACCTAACCTTGTTCAAAGTTTTGTCCATGCTTGGCGAGGGTTACGCTATACGTTTACGCAAGAGCGGAATTTTCGTATTCAAGTCGTCATTGGTTTGATCGTCGTAGCGGTGATGTTTCTCTTGCCATTTGCCGTGTGGGAGCGAGTGATTTTGCTTGCTGTTATCATGTTCGTTTTAGTGTTAGAATTGCTCAACACATCCATTGAACATTTGATTGATCTGGTGACTCCGCGTCTCCATCAATATGTAAAGGAGGTGAAAGATGTGATGGCAGGAGCGGTGTTGCTCGCCTCGATGTTTGCCGCTATTATCGGAGCAGTGATTTTTTGGTCGCATGTATGAAGGAACGTCTTATTGCGGGAATCGATCTAGGGAGTTCAACCATTCGTTTAGCGATTGGACAGATTGTGGTAGGCCAGGATAAGAGAGAAACGCTTAACATCATTGGCGCTGTCGAAGTCCCATCTCAAGGGATTGCCAAAGGAGCGGTCAGCGCGCTTGAGGATGCCGTCAGTTCCATTTCCGCATGCTTAGAGCAGGCGGAGCGACAAATCGGTCTTCCGTTATCAGAGGTCTATATGGGGATCAGTGGTCCTTATACGAGCGTACAGGCTACGAAAGGAGTGATTGGCGTGTCCCGTGCCGATGGAGAAATTCGTCCGGAGGATGTGCATCGTGCTTTGGAATCTGCGCGAGCCTTGGTAAATCCAGCGAACTATGAAATTCTTCATATTCTCCCACGTCGTTTTAGTGTAGACGGACAGGGAGGGATTAAGGATCCGATCGGCATGCAGGGGATTCGTTTAGAGGTAGACGCCCATGTGATTCAAGGACTTTCTACCCCTGTACGAAATCTGACAAAAGCATTGTTCCGAACAGGGCTTGATATTTCTGAAGTTGTTTTTGCTCCTCTGGCAACATCTGCAGCCGTCCTCACGCCTCGTCAGCGTGATTTAGGGGTGGCTTTAGTGAACATGGGCGCCTCGACGACCAGTCTCGCGGTTTACGAAGAGGGGGAATTGCTGCATGCAGCTACGATTCCACTGGGTTCAGATCATATTACGTCTGATATTGCGATTGGTCTACGCACGTCATTAGAGGTCGCGGAACAATTTAAGCGTTCCTGTGTTTCTGCTTTGGCTAACCAAGTTGAGAAGCGAGAAGAGCTGGATTTACGTGACCTGGGAGCGGATCAAAGCGAAATCGTGTCTCTACGATTTGTATCTGGAATTGTTCAAGCCCGTGTGGAAGAAATATTTGAGCGTGTGGAGCGTGAGTTACAGCAGATTGAGCGCAGTGGTATGTTGCCGGTTGGCGTCTTATTGACGGGCGGAGGAGTAAAATTGCGTGGTATGACCGATGTAGCAAAAGCGACATTACGCCTTCCTGTTTCGATCGGCATCTCTCATCAGACACCCACCCCTCTTTCTGAGGCCGTTCAAGATCCCGCTTTTTCTACAGCCGTAGGTCTTGTGGTCTGGGGGTTTGAAAATGAACGAGGAGAGAGCCTAGGTCGTCATGGTAGCAGCGGTGCCCGACCAAGTAGTGCATTTTTTCAAAAAATTAGCACCCCCCTTAAAAAGATTTTTAAATCATTCATTCCATAAGGGTGGCAAGCGGCACGTATGATCGAGGGCTTGACATGCCCTTGATTTTTTCTATTGACCTCTGACGGGTTCATGAGTATTGTTCAGAGGTAGCCATCAATGAATAAATTTTTTATCAAATAGAACACAAAATTGATTCAATTTGAGCACTAAATATATGGCCGAAATTAAACCTGAGATTGAAACCTTTGCCAAGATAAAAGTTGTTGGGGTCGGTGGCTCTGGAGGTGCTTCTACGAACCGTATGATCACGGCAAAAATTCGTGGCGTGGAATTTATTGCCATGAACACCGATGTTCAGGCGCTTCATTATTCTCAGGCGTCGACCAAGCTTCATATCGGTAAGACCGTGACCCGAGGTCTGGGTGCAGGCATGGACCCAGAGGTTGGATTGCACGCCGCAGAGGAAAGTCAGAATGAAATTCGCGAAGTGCTGAAGGGCGCAGACATGGTATTTGTGACGTGTGGTATGGGTGGAGGGACGGGAACAGGCGCGGCTCCATTTGTTGCACAGGTTGCAAAAGAACTCGGAGCATTGACCGTTGCTGTGGTGACAAAACCATTTGCCTTTGAGGGTGCCCAGAGAAAAATTTTAGCCGATCAGGGATACGAAAAACTATCTGAATGTGTTGATACCGTGATCACGATTCCCAACGATCGTATTTTGCAAATCATTGATCGCAAAACCTCGCTGGTAGACGCGTTTGAAATGGTAGACGAGGTCTTGCGTCAGGCGGTTCAGGGTATTTCCGAATTGATCACGGTTCCAGGATTGATCAACGTAGATTTTGCTGATGTGCGCGCGATCATGGCCAATCGAGGTTCAGCGCTTATGGGCATTGGTCGTGGGCATGGCGACAATCGTGCGGCGGATGCGGCCAAGGCGGCCATTGCCTCACCTTTACTTGAGGTTTCCATCGACGGTGCAAAGGGGATTTTGTTTACGATCACCGGTGGATCGAATCTTGGAATGTACGAAGTTTCAGAAGCGGCAAAAGTCATCACGCAATCAGCTGACTCTCAAGCGAAAGTTATTTTTGGCGCCATTATCGATGAAACCATGAAAGATGAAGTCAAAGTGACAGTGATTGCAACTGGATTTGAGCCACGTCCTTCCGTCAAACCAAAAACGGCATTTGCTTCAGGGACTTTTTCTCCCCGTTCAACACCCGTGGCTCCGCCAGAACCACTTGAAAAATTACCCTTCAACCCCCCGCGTGTGAGCACCCAACCCGAGCGAGTCGTGTCTGTTCCGCAACCGGTCATGAAAGAAGAGCTGGTTGCACAGCCTGCAACAACGCCCGCTCCTATGGGGAATGAGGCTCGCATACAGGTTGAGCGGCCAGCGACGCATCAGCCGCACGTTTCGCCTCCGCAGTATGCCGCTTCAAATCAAGCGCGTCCCTCCGTATTGCCTCCAAACACCCCCGTGAGCAATAAACAGACGAACGAAGAGAATGATTTAGAAATTCCCGCATTCATTAGGCGTAAAATGATATAATGGGCCCATGCACTGCCCTGTTTGCAATCACGCGGATTCACGAGTTGTTGATTCACGCTTATCGCCAGGTGGGACCTCTATTCGGCGTCGGCGTGAATGCGACGATTGTGAATACCGATTTTCTACGCTGGAAGAGGTTGAGTTGCTCAATATCACGGTGGTCAAACGGGATGGAAGACGTGAAGCGTTTTCTCGAGAAAAGATGGAGCGTGGCTTGCGCAAAGCGCTCGAGAAACGCTCCTATACGGATGGAGAATTTCATAATTTATTACATGAGATTGAACGGGATATCCAGCGTAAAAAGACCAACGAACTGCGTACGTCTGCCCTGGGGGAGATTGTGATGGAACGGCTCAAACATTTTGATAAAGTCGCTTATATTCGTTTTGCATCCGTGTATCGTTCCTTTGAAGACGTGAAAACGTTTCAGGCGGAACTGGAGGGACTGCTCCGATCGGGGCGCGGCAATAGAACCAAACGCAAGAACAAGGTGTCACTATCAAAAAAGAAGCGATAAGATATACTATCAGCACTATGAAGCCATTTATTATTGCGGGCTGTCTTGTTCTTGGTTTGATCGGTGGATTGTTAGGGAACTCGCTGGGACAAGAAAATGCCAAAATTCCGCAAAACCCGCTCACGCAAATTTTTTCCGGCGAAGAGACAACGGTTGCACTAGTAAAGCGTTCTTTGCCGGCGGTTGTCTCTATCAGTATTCGTAAGCAAGTCACAGATTTTTTTGGGAATACCTCCGCGAACAAGATTCGTGTAGGCGGAGGGTCGGGTTTTTTTGTGACAAACGATGGAATGATTGTCACTAACAAGCACGTGATCAACGATTTGAATGCTGAATTTACGGTGATGACACAAGAGGGAAAGGAATATTCTGCCAAGGTTTTAGCTCGAGATCCCGTGCTCGATTTGGCGTTTTTAAAAATCGATGTGAGTCATGTTCCTGCCCTTGAGCTTGGTGATAGTGATCGAGTGGAAATCGGGCAGTCGGTGATCGCGATTGGAAACGCGTTGGCAGAATTTCAGAACACCGTGACTCAGGGAATTATCTCCGGTGTTCACCGTCGGCTTGTGGCTGGAGGGTTACAGCAAACGGAGGTCATTGAAGAAGCGATTCAGACAGACGCGGCGATCAATCCAGGTAATTCTGGTGGACCGTTGATCGATTCTCGTGGATTTGTGATCGGGGTGAATACAGCGATATCGGAAAACGCGCAATCATTGGGTTTTGCGCTCCCGATTAATGCCGTGAAACAAGCGTTGTCGAGTGTGCAAAAAACAGGTCGTATTGTGCGCGCCTGGATTGGCGTGAGATATGTCCAGATCGACCAAGATCTCGCCACGCGTGATACATTGCCGTATAATTATGGCGCTTTGATCGTGCGCGGAACCGTACCGAGAGACACGGGCGTCATGCCTGGTTCGCCCGCAGCCAAGGCAGGCTTAGTCGAAGGGGATATTATTTTGGAAATGAATGGACAGAAGTTAGATCAAGGCCATACGCTCTCGAGTGTCATTGCAAAACTTGCTCCAGGAGACAAGCTAACGTTAAAGGTTGCGCGTGAGGGAAAGGAAAGACAGGTCGAACTTATTCTTGAAGAAAGGAAGTAGATATGAATCTTACCAAACGAACGAAGATCGTGTGTACGATTGGGCCAGCGTCGCATGAGCAAGAACAGATGGAGGCACTGGTACAAGCGGGGATGAATGTCTGTCGACTGAACTTTTCGCATGGGACGCACGAGGATCATGCCAAATTGATTGCTAGCATTCGTGCGGTGCGGGAGAAAACAGGAGAGCCGCTGACCATTCTTCAGGATTTACAAGGGCCAAAGATTCGTGTAGCAGAATTGCCAGAAGAGGGCGTGATGCTTGAAGCGGGGAAGGAGGTTGTTTTTACGACCGGATCCGTAACCCTTCCAAAGATTGGCGTGACGTATCCGAATTTGCATCAAGATGTGAAGGTTGGCGAGCGATTGTTGCTAGACGATGGATTATTATCGGTAAAGGTTCTTCGCGTGGAAGGACAAGATGTCGTGTGTGAAGTTGTGGATGGGGGAAGGCTCACATCTCACAAAGGATTGAATCTTCCGGAAACAAAAACGTCTATTTCCGCGATGAGCGATAAAGATCGCGACGATGTGAAATTTGGTGTCGAGCAAAAAGTGGATTGGATTGCGTTGTCGTTTGTGCGTTCTGCCGAGGATATTCGTGAGCTTCGCAAGGTGATTGGTGATCCGGCTATTCGCGTATTAGCAAAAATAGAAAAACCTGAGGCAGTGGAACACATGGACGAGATTATTGCTGAGGTCGATGGGATTATGGTGGCACGTGGTGACTTAGGGATCGAGATGCCTGCAGAAAAAGTGCCCTTGATTCAAAAGCAATTGATCAAGAAATGTTTGGCGGTTGGTAAACCCGTGATTGTTGCAACCCAGATGCTTGACTCGATGATAAAAAATCCGCGTGCCACACGCGCGGAAGTTTCTGATATTGCGAATGCAGTGATTGATCACACGGATGCGACGATGTTGTCTGGAGAAACAGCGACGGGAGCGCACCCCGTCTCTGCCGTAGAGACGATGGCTTCCACCATTCGAGAAGTTGAAGCAAGTGAATTTGATGACCTGCCTCCAGAAGTTCCAACGGGCGGGTCAGACGAGGTTGCGATGACCAATCTGGCTGCGATTTTGGCCCGTGAGCAAAAAGCAAAAGCGATTTTAGTCGCGACGCTTACCGGAAATGCCGCGCGTTGGGTCAGCTGTCGTCGACCAGAATTACCGATCTTTGCGGTAACGGCTGATGAGCGCGTAAAACATCAACTCAATCTTTCTTGGGGGGTCCGTCCGTTTGTCATCCCACAAACCTCGACCACCGCAGAGCTCATTGATCGCGCGCTGGAATATTTAGTGGAAAAACAATTGATTCAAAAGAAGGATGATGTGATCGTCGTAGCCGGTGAACCGCTTGGACAATCCGGTCATATTAATCTTGTGGAGAATCGAGTGGTATAAAAAAACAACCAAAAACTCCTGGTGTCAGATTTAGACCTGACAGCGATCCATACGTCATGAGCCTTAACGCAAAAGCCATACTAACAAAGTATGGCTTTTTCGTGGCGGGTGCGAAGGGATTCCTCTCACCCGTCGCTCGGCGCTGCAACGAGAACCTCGCTCCTCCTTCGAGCCTGGGTTCCTCACGAGTGAAATTTTTCACTCGCTCGGATACCCTTCGAATCCGCATTCTCCCTCGCATAAGAAAAGACTCCCAAGATCGGGAGTCTTTTCTTATGGCGGGTGCGAAGGGATTCGAACCCTCGATCTTCTCCGTGACAGGGAGACGTGTTAACCGGGCTACACCACGCACCCACGTGGTTTTTGTGGCCAGATCGTAACAAAGTTTTTTATGGATGGCAAGAGCCATGGGAGGATCAAAAAAGCGAGTGGACGGCCTTACAATGCAGAAATCTAATCTGGCTAGCTTGACCTAGACCAAGACAATCAAGCGCATATTGTGATATTGTTTCGAACAATTATGCCTCGAGAAATGCCAATAACCTCTCTTGATCGAAGGCCTGAACGAAGGTCTATTAAACCATCGCATCAAGAGCGATTCAAAGAAAAACTTGTCGAATCGCTCAAGCAACTCGCAGACCAAATCAATCGTGAATTTGTAGGGGAATTAGGAGCGCCCCTCCTGCATGACGACGGCACCATTAACATGGATGCGTTTTCTCTGAAAAAGGGTGGGCCGTTTAGGAAGACAAAAGATGGTCGTGACCCACATGATACAGGAGAAGGTACGATTGAGTATGATAAAGCATTGATTGAAAGATTAGAGGCAGATTTTGCCGCGGCAGATAGCGAGGGTGTGCAAAAACATTTTGGTGGGAGAGAGGCGGCGATGGCGGCGTTTAGAGAGAGGCAATCAACCAAGCTGGGTGTACAATTGGAAATGGCGTTAACCATCATTTTGCACAAAGTGCTAGGTTCAGAATTCCTTGTGCTTCGTTCCTCTAAATTTGACGATTACAAACACGGAGTTGATCATTTGATTGTCGATCGTCTCACGGGAAACGTGGTGTGTTCTTTTGACAATGTGAATGAAACAGAAGGGCTTCGCAATCAACAAAAAATGCAAAAAGTGATTCGGCGAGCCGCAGATGGAGGGACGCAAATAAAATACGGAATCACCTTTTCCGGGGAGCCTCAAAAAATTCTTCGAACAAAACTGTCCAGTATCCCCACCTTCTCATTAGCCTTGTCTCAGGATGAGTTGAAAACAGTCTTGCATCAAATGAATTATGATGTGACAGGTGAGCCTTCATCAACAGAATTGCAAGTCTTTGATCAACTGATGGATGGGCTCGAGCTTCAATGCGCGACTTTGCAAGATAGAAAGATAGCAAGTGGGGTGCGCATGGGACTCATGGCGTTTGGAGAATCTCTCACGCGCATGCGTGCCCTCCGAGCAAATCAACCATCTGCTACGCGTGGGTGAGCGAGAGGATAAACATAACCGCGAGGATGCCTAGAGCTGTTAAGAACAGACCCTTCCTGGTCGACATTTTTCCACGATACGCCTGTGGAAGAATGTCGGAGAGAGCAAGAAAAATAAAGAACCCAGCAAAAATCGCAAAGAGGATCGCGATGATTTTTTGTTGTGGAGCGAGGGATAATCCAATCAGGGCACCCAGAAACGGTGCGAGTGAACCAATACAGAGGAAGGGGAGGATGGCGCGATGCTTATGCCCAAGACCATCTTTGAGAATGGTCACAACACTCATTCCATCAGAAAAGGCGTGCATGATAACAGCGATGGTTACGAGGATTCCCAGGCGAGCGTCAATGGCAAACCCTCCACCGATGGCGATTCCATTAAAAATACTATGCAAGATCATTCCCGATGCACGAATGACTGCCTTGATACCATGGGGGTGATGGTGGTGGGGCTCTTGTTCCAAAACTTGTTCATGGTGGTGAAAGGAAAGAACTTTATCGAGGACATGGAACACAAAAATAGCCAACAGCGTCGCCGCGGCAATCCATTGGACCGACAGCCCGCTCTCTACCCCAATCTCGATCGATTCTGGGAGAAGATCAAGAAACGCAACACCAAGCAGGATTCCTCCAGAGAGCGAGAGCCATGGATGCAGATCTTTTTTCCAGCGATAGACCGCAAGGCCACCGATCAGTGTTGATACAATCGGCAAGGCAGCGAGTAAGAAGGGGGCGATCGTCACAGAGAATTGTTAAGCATTTCCCATGGATTGTAACACAGGTTGCCAATGCGTATATTTTTTTGAATACCGATGACAAGGTGCTAGAATCTGGCCATCTATGGATTTGTCGCTTGCCATTGCCGGAAATGTGGG
>VGLT01000029.1 GCA_016866635.1 Candidatus Uhrbacteria bacterium | reverse complement strand
GGTTAGAGCAACAAGCTGCGAGTGGAGCAGATGCCAATTTGGTTGCAAAGAATAAGTTGCTAACTGGGTTAGAAAGTCGAAATGCTCGGTACGCAGACATGCGGCAAACCATGATGGAGATGGGTGATAAACTTGGAACGATCGAAACACTTGATCCAAAAGCGCGAGAGAGCTTTCTCACGAAAGCTTCATCGATCGTACGCATGGCAGATACGTTTCTTCAACAACAGATCGGAGATGCGGCCAAAGATGCTTCATTTGGAGGTCAAGCAAAATCCGCGTTGTTGTTAGAAAAACGGCAAAAACTTCAACTTCTCCAACAAAAACTCATTGCTGTTCAGCAAAAATTCAGTCCACCAAATTAGTTGGCGGTAACATTTGAGTACTTTGTTGGTACAAAATTAAAATGCAGGAGGGCTTTGTTCACACCTTACTTTCTTGGCGACGAATCTTGGCGATTTCGTTGGTTTTTTCTTTTTTGATTCCTGTGGCATCTTTGCACGCCGCGCCTTTAACGTATCAGGGGAGCGTCATTTCTTTTTCAGCTCCCAAGACCCTAACCCCGGGTCAGGAGTCTCAAATAGGAGTTACCTTTCAGAATATAGGAACAGCCACTTGGTTAAAAACGGGAAAAAATTTTGTTTCTTTATATCACTGGAGTCCGACACACAAAGTGGAGACAGTCAGTCCCTTTGCCTTTCATTGGAATTCAGATAAGCGACCCTCACTCCTCCCTCAAATAGAGGTAAAACCAGGACAGTCCGCCACCTTTATTTTTCCCATCAAGACCCCAAGTGTTGCTGGAAATTATCATTTGGATTTGATTTTAGCCGCCGAGAACGCGGCTTGGATGAAATTAACGAATTTACCAATAGATATTCAGGTGGGATCTGGAACCCAGGTCCTATCATCTAACAATCCGGTCCCTATTCCGAGTGTGACACCTGCGCCGATGCCATCGTCAACAGTCATTCCTGTTAATGAAGACTGGTCTGCTGAATTGGTTGAACGTGCAGGGACGGAATGGCAAATCGATCCTGGTGATCATGTGATGGTACCGCTTGGATTTAAAAACACGGGAAAGAAAACATGGATGCGAGATAGTTCAAATTACGTTTCTTTGTATGCGATCGAAGGAAATAAGGAACGCAAGAGTTCTTTTAAAGATTATAACTGGTTGTCTGAAACGCACCCGGTAAAACTCAAAGAAGCTGAGGTTAAACCAGGTCAGATTGGTCATTTTCTTTTGGAATTGCGTGCGCCTATGGCACCAGGTTTTTATCAAGAACGCTTTGCGCTTGCCGCGGAAAACACCTCTTGGATTGCCGGAAGCGAGATCGTGTTTCCTATTCGAGTCCCATTTACGTCGGAGTTTATCGCGACCGCGCCTCCTGGAAATGATGTCATTACATCTGTTTCTGAATCTCAAGCAAGGTCTCGGAATACCGGTGAATACCTAGCGACATTACTTTTGCGTTCAGCAACTCAGCTTGTATTATCGGGAAATGGGAGGCAAGAGTTGACGTTTGGATTTAAAAATAACGGAAGCTCGATTTGGAATAATCGAAGCCTCGTATTTAAGAGCATTGCCCCGCTTTTAGAAAAAAATTTGTCCTCCGTGCGGGATGATTCTTGGGTCGATGCCAGTCAACCGGCAAAGATCGATGGAGCAACGAGGCCGGGGGAAATCGGGTTTTTAACATTTAAGATCAAAGCGCCTGCAAAAAAGGGGAGCTATGTTGCTCGTTTTGAACTGCGCGCCGATCAACAAACGATTGATGGAGGAGAGATAGAGATTCCCATTACGGTTACAGCCGATGGGTATATCCCGCCAGATCAACCCGTCTCAAAACCCACGAGTCCTAGCGGTGGGTCGGTAACCAATTCAAATCAACCATCGATCACAAATTTGGTTCCTTTGAACGGTGACCTCTCCAGTTTGCCCAATGAGCCCATCATTCGAGTTGGGATATTTAAAACAACGGATGACAAAATGGTGATCCGTGCCAAATATGCCGCGGTGAGTGTTTTACAAAAAGACGGTTCGGCCGTGTGTCGATTGGGAGTTGGAGAATCAACAACGGCAACGTTTGATCGCACCAATCGAGCGTATATTCTTTCAGGTGGAAATTGTACGGCGAGCTCCCCTGACGTATTCCGTTTCCGAGCTGACGATGGAATTTCTCCCATGGAGATTGCGGATTTTTCTCGACCGGTTGCCTGGCTGCCTGGAGCAAACGACAACACGTTCCGCGCTCAGCTTGAACTACGGTACACACCTGCCACGAATAATGTTTGGATCATCAACGAACTGCCAATCGAGCATTATTTGAAAGGGATTGCGGAAACGTCGAATGTAAGCCCGCAAGAGTTTCAACGCGCATTGCTTACGGCGGCTCGTACGTATGCCCTGTACCATGTTCAGCGCGGAACCAAGCACGCGAATGAGAACTACACCGTCGATGCAACCTATGATCAAGTGTATCGAGGGTATGGATCAGAGGCACGCACAACCAATGTCGTTGCCGCGGTTGAGGCAACACGAGGTCAAATTGTGACGCATGGAGGCAAGCTAGCGATCACGCCCTACTATTCTCGTTCAGATGGGCGCACTCGTGCCTGGACAGAGGTATGGGGCGGCGGTCCCTATCCATGGCTTGTTTCTGTTCCGGTGCCTTGGGACCAGGGGAAAACGCTCTGGGGGCATGGAGTGGGTATGTCGGCTAGTGGCGCTCTCGGTATGGCAAGAGATGGCAAGCGTTATGATGAAATTTTGTACTACTTTTATCAAGGAACGGAGTTGAGAATGGCGTATAAATAAAAATACAAAAACGGGCTACGGCCCGTTTTTGTATTTTACTTATGAAATGACTTTGTCTATGAGCCCGTACTCCAACGCCTGTTTTGCATCCATAAAATTGTCACGCTCGGTATCGCTCTCAACTTTTTTATATGTTTGGCCGGTGTGTTTGGCCATGATTTTATTGAGAGATTCTTTTACCTTCAAAATACGCTCGGCATGGATCTTGATATCTGTTGCTTGTCCTTGCATGCCACCGAGCACTTGGTGAATCATGATTTCGGCGTTGGGCAGGGCAAAGCGCTTGTTCTTTGCGCCGCCCGCGAGCAGGACCGCGCCCATGGAAGCGGCCAAGCCAACGCAAATCGTGGATACATCTGGTTTGACATACTGCATTGCGTCATAAATAGCCAACCCTGCTGTTACAGATCCACCCGGTGAGTTGATGTATAATTTGATGTCTTTGGTTTTGTCCTGACTCTCCAGAAATAACAGTTGTGCCACAACAACATTTGCCACATCATCATCGATGGGGGAGCCAAGCATGATGATGCGATCTTTTAACAAACGCGAATAAATATCATAAGCGCGTTCACCCAGATTGGTTTTTTCAATGACGGTTGGGATGAGGTAGTTGTTTTTCATAGTTCAATATCCTCGGATCATACGATAAACCATTTTAGCAGTCAAATTTAGAGAGTGCTAACGCTGGCTTTTCCGTCTTTGATTTTTAATGTTCCTTTGATCATAAATCCTGCGGCCTTCTTGTGCCCGCCGCCCCCAAGGAGCTTTGCGACGCGAGAAATATCCCGACCAACACTTCTCAGTGAACCCTTGATAAAGCCATCAGGAGTCTCGCGAATGACCAGAATGGTATCTGTATCAGAACACACGCTATACAAAAAATTGACAATCCACTCCATGTGCTCATTCGCATGAGGAATATTGGCAAGGTCGCGTTCAAGAAAATAGGTATGAATGAGGTTGTATGTTTCATGTTTCTGAAGATGAGAGAGGGCGATCCCCATCAGTTTGAGAGCGGGCAGACTTTTGTCCTTTACAATATATTTCAAGACATCGGAAAAACGAGCGCCTGCGGCAAAACACGCGCTCGCCGCTTCCAGACTTTTGATCGTGGTTCCAGAATTGGTGAAGTGGGTTGTATCTGTCCAAATTCCACTCAAGATAGAAGTGCCCATCAGAGAATCGAGAGGGATCCGATTGATCTCACAGAAGCGATAGACCATCTCTGCTGTGGAAGACGCATCGGTCATCACCACATTGATATCACCGAATTTTTCATTTGTGGCATGATGATCAAAGTTAATGAGGACATAGCCTTTCGGGGTTTTAGGCAGAAGCAGATCAATCCCACAGCGGCGCAAACTTCCGGTATCAAAGGTCATGATGACATCATAGGACTCCTCAAAAAGTTTTGGATCATTTGTGAAAAGATGAATTCCATCAAGATAGAAAAGGGTACGCGGCACGATTTCTTTGGAGAACGCACGGACCACTTTTCCCTCCCGCAAAAGCCAGTTGAGTATGGCAGAAGAAGCCCCCAAGCTATCGCCATCCGGACTCCCATCCGACACAATTAAAACCTTCTGCGCTCGGTTAAGCACGTCAAAAACTTTGGTAAATAAGAGAGATTCTGTATCCATACGAACCCGATACCTTACGGGATCTTGAGCACGCGGTCAAGGGTTACTCAAAACCCGGTGTCAGGTCTAAACCAGGTACCGAGGGTGGTTATCCCCATCTTGACAAGGGTCGATTTTTTGTTAGCATGATAAGTCTATGGACAATGATCTTTTTGGGAGGGAAATAGGTCATTTAGAGGGAAAAATTGATCGTGTGGATCAGCGAGTCGGATCTTTAGAAGTTAAAGTCGATCATTTAGACGAAAAGGTTGATCATTTAGACGAAAAGGTTGATCGTTTGGAGGTTAAGGTTGATTATTTAGAAGTTAAAGTCGATCATTTAGACGAAAAGGTTGATCATTTGGAGGAAGAAATGAACGATCGGTTCAAAAAAGTTGATGAGCGATTCGACCAAGTCGACCAACGGTTTAACCGTTTAGAAAATACGGTTGAAAAGATCGCCGTTGCCGTCGTAGATCTTCAGGAAAACATGAGTGCTGTTCAGGAAACGCTTGTGAATATCAAAGAGTCACAAGATCAAGCGTTTGGTCGTATGGATGAATTTTTATACACGCAAAAGCGTCATGAAGCAGAAATCGCAGCAAATCGCTCACTTACAGACCGTTTGGATCAACGCGTGACGGTTTTAGAAGGGAAAGTCTAGCAAAGTTTACCGGACGGTAGCCAGAAAATTTAACGTATCTTCCTCTGTTACAGTCGTGTCAGGGAACCAAGGGCCATCAAGATCCTTTGGTGCATCCTGGTTGCTTTTGGGTTCACCAAAACTCACTTCATAACGAACTCCTTTAAAGATCAATTCATAACAAGCGATTGCCGGTGCACAACCCTCGTCATAAATTTTTGCTCCCGAGGAAGTTTCCTTTAGTAAAGTTCGCTTATCTTTATCTAGCGGATCGTTACTCGTTGACACTTGAAAGGGAATTTTTACCTGATATTTTGGATCTGGAACCTTAATCCAAGCCACGGACCAAGTTCCAGCTTTATTGCTCGATTTTTCCAACCTATCCAAATTCCAACCATTGGGAAGATCGAAGCGGAGCCCTTCTATGGCAAGAACCGATCTTGATTGAAATTTAAACCATCCTAAAACGCCTAAAATCACAACGACACAAGCAAAAAAAAACAAGTGAGATTTTGGAAGAATTTTTCATACCATAAAATGGTATCATCCTCCCCTTTTTTTTCCAGATCATGCAGAGTAACATACGGGAAACATATGAGAATTCTGAATCGTCTTCGTGCATATAAGAAATGGAAATCACCGTATCAGCCGTTGATCGAAATTATGCTTTCTAAGCATCGCTTGCAGGGAAACCTGCGTGTTTTTCAAAATCAACACCCTGGGGTTGATGTAGCGCCTGTGCTAAAAAGTAATGCCTATGGACATGGAATCATCGAGGTTGCACAGATGTTGAAAGACAGCGCGGTACCATTTTTTATCGTTGATTCATTATACGAGGCGCAGGTGTTGCGTTGCCACGGAATAAAAACGCCATTATTGATTATTGGTTACACGTCGGTTCAAAACATTCGACAAAATCGCCTTCCGAATATTTCTTTTGCGATAACCAGTCTGACTGAGCTCGAGCGCCTACCCTCTGTACTTGATCGTGCCTGTACCATGCATATCAAGATTGACACGGGCATGCATCGACAAGGAATAATGATAGAAGAAATATCTGCGGCAATCGAACTGGTGAAACGAAACAGGCATTTGTTTTTAGAAGGGATCTGTTCCCATCTCGCGGATGCGGATAGTCAGGATACGGGATTCACGCATCAACAGATCAGAGTTTGGAAGGATGTGGTTCAACACATTCGACAGGTGATTCCATCTATTCGTTATATTCATTTATCAAACTCTGCAGGAGCGGAGATTTGTAGTGCGGATGTAGCGAATGTGATGCGGGTGGGGCTTAGTTTATATGGTATTCACCCTACAAAAAACAGTCGCATGAATTTACAGCCCGTCCTTGAAATGAAAACGATACTATCTTCTTTCAAAAATATGATGCCAGGAGACCGGGTTGGATATAACATGACGTATACAGCATCACGCCCTATGAAGATCGCGACAATTCCGGTGGGATATTTTGAGGGGGTTGATAGACGTTTATCTAATCAAGGAGTGGTCATGGTAAAGGGTATCCCATGTCCCATCATTGGAAGGGTGAGTATGAATATCACGAGCATTGATGTTTCACAGATTTCGGATTTAGCTGTTGGTGATCCGGTTACGGTGATCGGAAATGATCCGGATGCCCCAAATAGCGTAGAACACATGGCTCGACTATGTCAGACGATTCCGTACGAAATTTTAGTCCACATTCCACAACACCTTCGGCGAACGGTGGAGGAATAATTGTTATATAAATGAATGACGCAAGCATTGATGTTTCGTATAAACCAAGCTAAATCAAAGATGCGTGACAAGGAAGATGGAAACAATCAACAAACCTAAACCAAGGAATCCAAAAAGAACAATTTTCCACAAGAAATTTTTAAACCCGTTCACTTCACGTACTATTTTTGTTGCCGATTCGTAGTGTAACAATTTCGGATATTCATTCAGAGTGAGATCCTTCTTTATCTTGGAGAGTTGATCTGGATTGATAAAAAGAAAACGATGGATTTTGTTATTATTTGTTGAAATACAGAGTTGTAAATAGACATGTGGCATATTCAAAAAGCCCATCCTGTTTCCCTCTGCGATAGACTCAATCCAGAGTTCATGAATATCCGATTTTTTTATGATAATAGAAGTAGGGGAGCGGCGGAGAAAAAAAATTGTTGGATCGTGATTTGATGATTGTCTATGGTAACGTTGTAAGACATATTTTATATAATCTCCCCCTTCTCTTTTAATTCATGTAAGACGGCGTCGATGTTGGAGGCGTAGGCTTCGGCGGTGTTGAATGCGTAGTGGAGACGGGGGATGCGGCGTAGGCGCAACTCATCCATGAGCCCTTCTTTCAGTTCATGGTCGTATTCTTTGAGCGTGTCTCGGACCTCCTTTTCTTTATTTTCTGGGAACACAGATAAGACAATTTTAGCATGACTTGTATTGGCCGTCACTTTAGCCCCAAGAACGGTTACCAAGATTCCAAGCGGAAACTCCACCTCTCTTGCCATAACCTGAGCAAAAGCATCTTTTAAATGCTCAAATCCTGCTTCAACACGTAATGACATAGAATGAGGCATAGCTTACAGCTTTTAGCTTTTAAGGTACAATCGTCGCTGACTATGTATCTAAAGCGGTTGGAAATTCAAGGTTTTAAGACGTTTGCCCAAAAGACGAGTTTGGAGTTTGTGCCGGACAAGGGCGGACGACGAGGGATCACGGCGATTGTTGGGCCCAATGGCTCGGGCAAATCTAATACGGCCGATGCGCTCCGTTGGGTGATGGGGGAGCAGAGTTTAAAGTTATTACGCGGCAAGAAGTCAGAGGATGTGATTTTTTCTGGATCTGATAAGCGAGCACGATCAGGATTTGCCGAGGTGACTCTTGTCATGGAGAACGACGATAAAAAGGAGCTTGAGATGAATGAAATAGCCGTCACGCGTCGGTTGTATCGTGACGGGCAATCTGAATATGAAGTGAACCGTCAGTCTGCTCGTTTGCAAGATGTGGTCATGCTCTTGGCTCAATGTGGGATTGGTCAGAGAACATACAGCGTCATTGGGCAGGGGATGGTGGATCATGTCTTGGTCGCAAGTCCAGCAGAACGCAAAGAGTTTTTTGATGAAGCGTTTGGATTAAAGCCATTTCAGCTCAAACGACAGTCTGCAACCAACAAGCTGGATGAGGCGAAAAAGAATTTGGGACAAACGGAAATTTTGTTACGTGAAATTGGCCCGCGACTCGTGACCCTCGAGCGTCAGGTCAAACGTTTACAAGAGCGCGATCAGATTGAAAAAGAATTGCATGAATTGGAGCAAGCGTACTATGGATTGACTTGGAAAGAGATCTCTGAATCCATAAAGGTTCTGCAAAATAAATTACAGATTGTGAAAACAGATCAATCCGAAAAGGAGATGGAGGCGAAAAAGTTAGAAGAAGAGCTCGCGAAGATGGAAAAGGCTGTTCCAGCGAGTGAAGGGTTCCGTGAGTTGCGCCAGGCCATCGATACGCTGGTAAAAGAAAAAGCGGATCTCCGAGAGAAACAATTAAAATTAGAAACCAAGCGAGCCGTGGCTGAGGCGCGCGCAGAAAAACCGTGGTCCCCACTGCCGCTGACCAAGATTATTGAATCGATTGACCAGTTGCGATCGAAACAGGAAAAACTGGAGGAGCTTTTGTCTTCAGACAAGATCGATCTGAAGGCGGTGCGGGCGTTGGTTAAAGAATTGAATGCTTCGAGTAGTGATCTGGTCGGTAAATTGCAGCGGCCGGCACCCGAAGCAGACAAACCCCGTGGATCTGACGCACAAGCCGAAAAGGAGTTTGCCGAACTTGCGTCTTCGATCGCGGACGTCGCGGAACGGATGGTCGAGGCAGAGGCACGGTTGGAGGCGTGGAATAAGGAAGAGGAGGGGAAGCGCACACACGTGTTTGAGGTTCAGCATCGATTGAATAAAAAGCGACAAGAGATTCAAGTCATTGAGCATACCGTGGCAGACGTATCTGTCGAGTTGGCACGTGTGGAAACGCGTCGAGAAGGGTTTTTGTCAGATCTCCGAACGCACGCGTCGAGTCTTGAACATACATTGGATCATTTGTCGGATGAGGTACGAGGTACGAATTACGAGTTACGCCCCGATGCCCAAGCTCGATTGTCCCGTCTGCGTTCTCAACTCGAGTGGATTGGCGGGATCGATCCAGAAACGATCA
Source organism: Candidatus Uhrbacteria bacterium (assembly GCA_016866635.1). GTDB lineage: Bacteria > Patescibacteriota > Patescibacteriia > 2-12-FULL-60-25 > 2-12-FULL-60-25 > VGLT01. The sequence goes on along the minus strand of VGLT01000029.1, from coordinate 111 downwards.
AGGAGCACAACGAGACCAAGGAGCGGTTTGAGTTTTTATCGAAACAAACAGAGGATTTGCGTGGAAGCATTCAGGGATTGGAAACGGTGATTACCGAGTTAGATACGACCA
>VGLT01000028.1 GCA_016866635.1 Candidatus Uhrbacteria bacterium | reverse complement strand
TATCCATAACACAACGTTCAAAAGAACAAATGATCCGATCGCCGCTGTACGGACGAGCAGTGTTGTATCATTCGTGTGTGGAAACAATCTCCAGCTGATAAAAAAATACACGGCCAGCACTAAAGACAATCCCGCATCAAACCAAGAGCGAACGATCGCAAAGAGGGGAACAAATACTGCCGCCACCAACAGGACGGCCACCATACGATGATCAACGAGTGATGGAATAAGCGGGGCAACAGCAATAAACAACGGCAGACCAATAATCACCGACCACACCACATGGTTTTTTTTCATATCTCAAGGAATAAATGTTCCGATCCCAAAAATAACTTTAAACGGCTTGCTGTATACAACGGCAGATTTTACTTGTGAAAGGTCTACTTCCTTTGGAACCTCAAACAACTGGCCCCCCACAAGCGTTTTTAATAAACCAAGATGAATCGTTTTTGGATTTTCCATTTCTGCCGCATTGCGCGGAGCGACGTATGGGCTCAAGGCTAAGACAAGATAAGGACCTTGTTCTGTAAAAAAATCTTCTGAGATGGCCACCACGTTCTTCTCTCCCCATTTGATGATACGAACACTTCCTACGACCTCGTACGACTCTTTCCTAAATTCTGCCATGTGTTCAATGGTTCCTTCTCGCACCGCTTGACGCATACGCCGCGCTTCTTCTTCTTTTTGTTCCGGCGTTAACTCATTCTGTGGGTGTTCCTCCATCATTTTTTTCATGCCATCAAGCTTCTGCTCTTGGGTCATGGCCTCCAAATCAGCGTTGCTTGGCCCTCTCGGAATTCCGTCTCCACAACCAAAACCCACGAGCATTAACAGAACGCAAAAAAACGCTGTAAACATCTTCTTCATATTGTTTTATGCTCTCTCAACGTACTCCCCCGTTTCCGTATTGACAATAACCTCTTCGCCTTCCTTGATAAAAATCGGTACTTGAATCTTGATTCCGCCCTCGAGAGTGGCTTCCTTGGTCACGTTACCGCTCGCCGTGTTACCAGCAACGGCCGGCATGGTTTGCGTAATCTTAAATGTCATCTTACGGGGCAATTCCAGTGCAATGGGTCGACCTTCAAACGTAGACACATTGACCTCCATCCCATCACGTAGATACTGTCCTTGATCGCCAACCTCTTCATCACTCATCGTCACTTGCTCATAGCTCGCGTTGTCCATAAACGTATATCCTGTCGCGTCGTGATACAAATACTGCATGCGACGATGCTCAACTTCCACGATCGTGATCGATTCCGATGTCTTGTAGGTGACTTCCAACACCTTGCCCGTCTGTAAATTCTTGATACGCGTGCGCACAAACGCCGCGCCCTTCCCTGGGTTTACGTGTTGAAATTCAACCACAAGCCAGAGCCCCTGAGGGTCCTGAATAACGATCCCTTTCTTGATTTCAGATGTAGAAGCCATAGATGTCGAGGAGTATGCCGAGAAACGCTAAACGCGTCAACCACGTCGCTCGCGAGCGACGTGGTCAACTCTACTCTTCTTCCGGAACAAACTTCTCTCGTGCCGAAAACGGAATAACATCGTTAATAGAAGAAGCCCCGGCAAGCAACATCACGAGCCGATCAACCCCAAAAGCCATGCCGGCAGCGTTACCCATAGAGGGGAGAGCTTTCAAAAAACGTTCATCGAGTGGCCAGGTGTTTTTTCCGAGCGATCGACGGAGTTCGCGCTCTTCTTGAAACCGTTTTCGCTGTTCAACTGGATCGGCGAGCTCAGCAAAACCATTCGCCAACTCTAAATCACCGATATACAGCTCTGTGCGAAGCGCAAACCGTTGATCCTTAGAATCTTTGCGAGCGAGGGCAGCCATCGAGGCTGGATAGTTGTACAAAAACGTTGGTTGAAACGCGGTTCGATCGTCGTTCCATCCAAGGCTTGGTTCGACTTCAGACAAAAAGATTTTGAAAAACAGATCGTCCCAGGTGTCGGTAGGTTGGACGGTCTGGCCGTGTTCAATCACGACTTGAGCGAGCGCTTCTCGATCGTCCAGCAACGGCTCAAGATCGACATTGGCATATTGCTTCATGGCTTCTGAAACCGTTAGACGTCGGAATGGTTGGGACAGTAATGAGTAATGAGTAATGAGTAATGACGAAGCAACATACCGGATCATTTCTTCCGTGTCCTTCATTAATTCTTCAAGACCCGCATCACGTCGATACCACTCGAGCAGCAAAAATTCTGGATCATGCGTCCCATCCCACGGCTCACCATCACGAAAACAGGATCCAAGGTCATAGATCTTATCGAGCCCTTCGGCCAGCAGGCGCTTCATCGCATATTCCGGTGAGGTGATTAAGCCAGCTTGTAGCTTGTAGCTTGTAGCTTGTAGCGACGGGCTGTGAACTTCCGTCCAAAGTGGATCAAGATGAGGCTCCTGACCGGGCAGTGCGACCAAACGCGGCGTGTGCATTTCCAAAAATCCTTGGTCGTCAAAAAACGCACGAATGCGTTTGATGACTTGGCTTCTCCGTTTGACGTTCTCGAGATTCATTTAGCGGACCAAATAGGGAAGGAGCGCCATGAATCGAGCGCGCTTGATGGAGTTGGAAAGCTTGCGCTGGTGCCACTGACATACACCGGAACGCTTGCGTGGCACAATTTTGCCGAAAGACGACAAATAGCGCTTCAAGGTATTGGTGTCCTTGTAGTTGATCTCTTTAGAATTCATCTGACAAAAATGACACTCTCGATCAATATGTTGATGTTTTTGCATAAGGTTAAAAGGGAATATCTTCGACTCTAATTTCTTGTTCTCCAATCGCTTTGTCTATCGTTGGGGCGCTCGGTGTTGGTTCGTAGGTCGGTCCAGAGCTTGCTCCTTGCTTTGTGCTCACTGCTGTTCCCCCCGGCTGACCCCCTCGATCCAACATAATCATATTATCGAGCACAATCTCCGTTCGATTACGCTTGGCGCCGTCTTGCGCTTCCCACTCACGCGTTTGCAGACGACCTTCAACAAATACTTTTTTTCCTTTCACGAGATATTGCCCGCAGATCTCTGCTAACTTGCCCCAAGCAACCATATTGTGAAACTCTGCTCGCTGTTGCTTTTGACCCTGTGCGTCCGTCCATTGTGAGTTGGTTGCAACTCCGAATGAACAAACGGTTTGACCCGTTGGGGTGGTCCGCAATTCTGGATCGCGGGTCACATTTCCAATGAGTTGCGCTCGGTTTAAATCCATATACCTGGAGCTTACACGTCTTTACTGTCTCCGCTCAAGGCCGATTCAATTTTCTTGTCTAATTCCTCTGAACTCATCTCCTCTCCGGCTGGGCCAGGCCCGGCTTCGCTGGGTTTAGATTCCAAAGCGGCGACTCCTGCTTTTACTTCTTCTTGTTTGCCCTCTTTATCCTTGTCTTCTGATTTTTCGCGACGGCGCGGGCGATCCTGTTCCACATTCACCTCTGTGAATTGAACCAGTTCAAACTTCTGATCAGATCCTGCTTCGTCCGCACGCAGTAACAAGTGACGCAAAACATCCTCGCTCAAAAGACGCATGTTCTCATCAAGCTTGGCTGTCATGGATGGTTCGGCATTCACCATCACGAGCACATAGTGACCGTGGCGCTGATTCTTGATTGGGTACGCCAAACGGAATTTTCCCAGACGTTTGGTTGATTCAACGCTCGCGCCTACTTTAGCAACGATCGCCGCAACCTTGGTCTCTACTCCCCCCACCTCCTCATCCGTCAGGGTAGACGGGATGATATATAACAACTCGTAACGAGTCATAGATTGGTGACAGCTCTCTATTTGAGAGGGGGTCGCAAGCAACCCCACGGCCAGTCACATTAATATGTAAGTGACCCAAGGGTAATCGAAGTTGCTATGCTTGTCAATCCGGGCTAATAACGATAGGATGCCGACGTTTCGATTCCAAGGAGACGTGGCAGAGTGGTCGAATGCGTCGGACTCGAAATCCGATATACCCGAAAGGGTATCAGAGGTTCGAATCCTCTCGTCTCCGCCAAGAAAAAGATCCCGATTATGTCGAGATCTTTTTTGCTTCTTGAGACATGATCGTCACGAATAACAATAGCCAAAATACCATTGCGAGGTCGTTTTTAAAGTACGGAACATCGACGAGGCCGTGGATCAGGATGGCGAGGAGAGGGGCGATCGCGGGGTAGCACGTAGCACGTAGCACGTAGCACGATTCCGATTGGGACCGACTGCTTGCTACTTGCTGCTTGCTACTTGCTACCCAGGTTCCAATAATCCACCCAAATGCCAACACGCCCAGCAATCCTGTCTCTGTCCAAAAATTAAGGAGGATGTTATGCGGATACTGAAAGATTTCGATAGCGGTTGCGCGATGGTAGGGCTTAAAAACCGTTGGATAACCGCCAAAACCCGAACCCCAAAACCAATGGTCCTGTAGCATCTGTCGCGTCTCACGCCATTGAAAGAGGCGGACCTGACCAGACCAACCTTGAAAGGTGAGCTCGTTCCAAATCTTGCCTCGAAAAGGTGATGCGATGATCCCAACGAGCAAAACCATCACCGCTCCAACGGTCCACCAACGGGTCTTGCGATTGATCGCGAGCGCGATAAAGGCGACGACAAGCCATGCGATCAATCCCCCATCGCTTTTGGCGAGCATCAGTGTGAGCAGGGCACCGACCCAAGCAGACAGAGCAAAAAAATTTCTCTTTTCTTTTAACCAAGTGCAAAACGCGAGCGCCGCAATGGGGGTGACAAAGAGCGCGAGTGCATTTGGATAGAGAAATGGTCCCGTGGCTCGTCGGCCAGCCATCATCGCAACATTCCAGGGATGAGAAATGCCGTAGCCGGTCACAAATTGGAACAGGGCCCAGAGAGTCAAAAGTGGTACGACAAGAAACAGTGATCGCGTGAGTCGCTTTTTATCTTCTTCTGAGCGCAAAAGATCCGTGGCGATCACAAGGACAAGCAGAGGCTCTAACACATACGCACGCCACAACCCAAAACCTTTCACAATATCTGGGGCGACAAAGACAGAAATCAGACTCACCACAAACCACGCAAGGATAGGCCAGCGAAAAAAGGCCAAGCGCCTCCACCCATCTCGCCAGCCGGACCACCCACGCATCCAGGTAAAAGAGGCAACCAGAACAATCAAATAAAGCTCTAAAACCGTGGTTGGGAGACGAACGATCGATAATCGGATCAAATAGGTCGGGAGAACAAACGGCAAAAGCCAGAGCAGGTATTTTAGGAACTTCATGGAAATAGCCTAACAGTAAAACAATAAAACAGTAAAACACGATCGCTTCCTGTTTTTTTGATTTTCTGTTTTACTGTCAGTCTATGAATCCCCTCAGCAAAGAAGATATCAAAAAGATGTGCTATACCGAGACGGGCGCGGTGCGACCAAAACCAGAATGTCGGGCGGAAATCATTAACCGTCTGATTTTAGACCCCGCGATCGATATAGATATTGATGAGGCAGAAAATTTTGTGGATGCAACGTTGCGCGAATTGAATTTGTGGGGCGAGGCAACGTTGGAAGAATTATTACGCGATGATGAACCAGAAGCATCGGCACAGCCATGAATGTCAAAACATTCTTCCACACATTTATTCGCGCTGAGAGTGTCGCGGCTATTCTCTATCGTTCACATCTCACATCCATTTCCATTACTCATCAACCTCTCTTGTGTCACATCGCGCGCATCGAGGAAAAACACCGTGATGATTGGCGGGCGCTCTATCAACAGATCTTTCATGAACCGGCCCCGCGCTTTCTCCCCTCACAATATGCCGCTCGTCTCCTTGGATGGATCCTGAACATCTTTGGTGAACGGGCGATCTTACGTGCGGAATGTTTAATCGAACGTCACGCCATCAACATCTACACCCGCTCTTTGCATCAGATTCATGATCCACGAGTACGGTCTGTTTTGACCCGTGTCCTCAAGGACGAAGCTAGTCACCAAGCCCTCGACACCCTCTTACGAGAAGACAAACAAGATGAAGAAGAGCATCTAGAAAAAATGCAGGAGGTCCTCGTAAACTAAAATCACCGTCAAGCATGGAGACGGCGATTTTATCGAGTGGGTTTTATTCCATCGCTCGCGGGACAAAAGCGGATAAGACCTTTCTCACGCGAGTGAGGGAACGAAAAGCATGCACAGATTGTTATCATAGGGATGAAAATCGTCAACACATCTCAGTGGATAACTTTTATTCACCATAACTTTCGCGAAGGTGGATTAAAATATTCTATACACGCGCACGCGCGGATCTTCGTGAATAAGGGTGACATGTGTACTCTGCTGAAGGACATGGTCAAATGATTCATGTCCGGCTAATTCGATCAGAACAAAACGAGCACCAAACTGATCACGAATTGTGTTCACCACATTATCTGTTTTGCGACCAAGGGTAATATCGCGATACAAATCAGACAGCTCTGGGTTCTCCTCAAGTAAAAAAGTTGGGTCCACGCCCGCCACATATCGTAGTTGGTCACTCAACATGAAAAGCTGAGGAAACTGGTCCCAGTTGGAGTGAAACACTCGCTCACCGGGGTTAGCTTGCTGTGCAATGGCTTGCACGGCGGGAGCAAAATCTTCCAACCGTCGAACGCGACTATGGAGAAGCTTCCAAGTGTGTGCAAGCTGTAGCCCAGCGATGAATAAAAAGGATAGGCCCAAGACGAGCACCCCCCATCGCCACCGGGTCTGGCGGATGGTTGACCATGCACGGGGAAAATCCACAATGGAGGCAAGGCTCGCAAACCACCAAACCGTGACCGGTACCAGATATTCCACAAAGCGATGGCTCTTGAGAGTCAAAGCAAACAAAACAGCGACCACAAACGCGAGACCGATCGACTGCCTGGCATGAGAGAGGTTGAGTTCTGATTTTTTCCAGATCGCCATTCCCGCACCCAGGAGCACACCGATGAATACCAGAATCCCAGCCCCGTTTGTTAATTGATAAAAGGTGGGCGGTAGCCACTCCCCTCCTAAAAACACTCGACCAAACGGTGTACCAACCCCAATTTTAAACACCTGAACCCAAAGAAACGATAAAATATTTTTTGTATTTGGATGGAGCAGGATCGCAAGCGCCGTCCCAAGAACCCCAGAAACGATCACCTGCCAGCGATCTGATCGAAACAGCATTTTCCAGGACCTCCCCTCGACCATCATCTCAAACAACCATTCACCAAAAAAATAAACAGCATAGGCTAGGAAGAGAATAATCCATCCGCCATGCGTGAGGGCAAACAAGAGGCCTGCGATACATGCCCACAATGGTTTACGCAGGACGAGAGCGGCTAGTCCAAAAAGAAAAAAGAGAAGCGCAAGCGGCGAGGCTTTATCGAGAGAGAGTCGAAACAGGAGCCCGGGAGTGAGGGCGAGCAGCGTGGTCCAAAAAAATGGGTATCGAAAATGACAACGTTTGAGGATAAGATAAAAGACAAACAACAGCGTAGAAGAAAAAACCACGGCCGCTACCTGGGTGCCGTGGATGACGCCGAGCGCTGACTGAAATGGGATCAGGAGTATGTGAAAAAGAAAATGTTGATCAACAAAGTGTGTGTGGAGCGAGGTGAGATCAAGCCAGGGGAAATCATGAAGTAATGAGTAAGGGCCCTCCCCCTGCCGGAGGGCGTAAAGCCCCGTGGGGGCCACGCCCCTATACGGGGGGAGTTGGAGGGGGTGGGAGGTAATGAGTAATGCAGATTGGATCGAGGTGATTTTAGCATGATAAAAAGCGTCGGGGTCGACGAAACCGGACCAGGGTTGGAATAGTGAAAACCAAATCAAACCAAGTATAAAAATCAAAAATGCTTGATACTTGCTACGTGCTACTTGATACCAATGCATTCAATGAGGATAGCATAAAAGAAACAGCGCCCGGATCTCCTTGTAGGGAAACCCGGGCGCCAGTCATCGTGAATGTACTACGGGAAGCACTCCGGCTTCATGTCGCGGCAGAGCTCGTCGGTGAGCTCGCAGCAGCATGAATTCGAGGTGTTGCTGCAGACGGCCACCACTCCTCCCGCCGACGCCGCCGGCCGCTTCTTCTTCTTGGTTGCCTTCACCGGGGTCAGGTCAGTGGCCATGATCCTTATCGGCGCGCTCATGGCAGGATGCGACTCCTCCAAGCGCCCGACCGTGATCACCTGCGTGTAGTATTTCTGCAGGGGCTTGAGGCCATCGAAGGTCGCCGCCGTCTCGTTCGGCAAGGCCTGGTAGACCTTCTCCAGGCCTCCATCCCTCTCCTTGAGCACCTCGACCCTGTAGGCGACCGCGCCCGGGATCCGCTTCCAGTTCACCTCGAGCTCACCAGGTCGCCGCGACCGAGTCGTGACGCCCGTCGTCTGAGGCTTCGCAACCCCGTTCATGACCTCGACGGTGTAGTCTCCGGTCCACAGGCAGTACCCGCTGTAGCTGAAGCACAGCAGGAACAGACCCAGAACCATCGTCGCCACCATCGAGACGTAGAGGAACGTGCTCTTCTCGATCGCCTCGGGCGGAACCTTGGTCAGCGCCGCCTTCTGCTCTTCCTTGAACGTCCGGTGCTGCTTGACCCAGAGGAACAGGCAGAGTGCGAACAAGGCGGCAGCGATGCTCGCCAGGACCAGGAAGACCAGGGTCCCCATGCTGGCGAACTTGACGAGAACCGCGATCCACAGCCCATGGAACCACTTGTAGGCGTGGAGCGCGACACCGATGACGTAGACGAGACCGACGATCCATTCGTTCAGGAGCAGTCTACGCTGATCCCTGAAGAGCGTCCCCAGCCTGTACTTCCCGCGCAGGATGCTGAAGATGGCGCTGATCACCGCCGCCGGCGCGATGCCCAGCGGGGAGAGGAAGAACGAGATCGCCATCCACCACACGCCCACCACCAGGTCAAGCGCAAGCAAGTCGGTCCAGATCTTGGTCATACCTTCGCCGAATCGCGCGAGCTCTGCCGCCACGTCGCCCTTGATCTTCTGTTCCGCGTCGTCGCCGGAGACGTTGGGGAGGAACGCCGTCGCCACTCCACGGAAGACGGTCAGCACTTGATTGCCGGCCCACCCGCCGACACGCCCCACGGTCAGCCCGAGCACGATCTCGATCGCCTTGACGACAGCGAACGGAATCGCGACGCCCACGAGCAGACCGAGAAGTGGCAGCCAGATGGCGTGGAGGTAGCACAGCCGATAGACGATGCCGTCTCCGTGCTCCCAGGCCAGCCATGAGTAGGGAATGTAGAAGGTGAAGCCGCTCAGGATGGTGATTCCCATGAACCACAGGCCGAGGAAAAACGGCGAGCGGTTGTGGGGACCGAACTTCTTCTCGAACTCCTTGGGCGAGAGCGCACGATCGGCATCCGTGAGCTCCTTGATCGGCCGCACCGGGAAAGCGCGGGCGATGCCCAGTGCGTACAGGACGAAGACGATTCCGACGA
>VGLT01000027.1 GCA_016866635.1 Candidatus Uhrbacteria bacterium | reverse complement strand
CGAACGCCAAAGTAGCTCAGTTGGTAGAGCAATGCTTTCGTAAAGCAGAGGTCGCGGGTTCAAATCCCGCCTTTGGCTCCACGAAAAATCCTGTCGAATGACAGGATTTTTCCTTAATCAAAGAACCAAACATTAAGAAAAAGCCAAGTATCGTTTAACGTCCCCGCTTTTCAATCTTGCCTCTATTTCCTTACTAAACGCCTCGGGATCATTTGTCTCCTGCAAACGCTTGGTGCTCAAGATATCCTCGATTAATCCTGGCCGAATGATATAACGCTGAAACTCTGCTTCGGTCCAGCCAAATTGATCAAAAATAAATCCGCGAATCTCCTCTGGCGATGTTGAGCTGGTGGTCCGGGCAATGAGCGCGCTAAATGTTCGATCAACATCCAAAGGAGTTACAATCACCCCACGCTCTTTGGCCATTTGCTCCACCATTTCCATGCGGATCATCCGTTCCAGTGCTTGTTCGCGAAATGCTTTTGTCAGCGTTGATGGATATCCTAGAGCGCGCGCTGCTGGCCCGGATAAATAGTGGGTTTGTGCATCCACATGCTTAAGATATTCTGCGTAAGAAATTTTTTGATCCCCAACTTTTGCGGAAGAGACCATTCCCGCAAAACGCCGCACAAACGGCGAATCCCATTGATGATGGTACATCCCATTGAGGAGGATCAGAATTCCTCCCAACAGAATCACGAGGATGACAACACATGCCGTCAGCCACGTGAGTCGTTTAACAGAAAATGATAGCGTCATACGTTAGTCCTGCTTCAAAAAATAATACAACCATTTCTTAGGATTAGACATTTCTTGTTGCCGTGTTGTTGAGATGAATGTGGTCCGCGCGGTTGGAGATTCATTCTCCAATCCTTTTAACACGATGACACGCTCCCCCGGTTTCTTTACATCCAACTGTGCACGCGCCTCTTTGTCTAATTCATCCAAGGAATGTAATTTTTGGATCGTGTCTAAAAGGCGCACTTTTTTCCCTTCGAGTGTTTCTATTTGCTCCTTCAATCCCACAATCTCCTGATCTACCTTCCATTGCTGATAGGTCTCCCGCCCAGCTGATACACCGACCATCAACAACAAGGCTCCGTTGGCCGCGATAAACAGTGGCCAACGAATACTTTTGAGTCCGCCGCCGGCTGGTTTCTCATGGCGCATACTCCCCCTTTTTTGTGTTATGCAAAAGCTGCTCCACGGTTTTGAGTGTTTCCTTGTCCATATCCACCAGCATGCGCGCGACTCGCTCGCGAGTTACCTCAAGCTCCACATCGTGTTCTTGCCCGGCGGAGCCGGGTCCGGCCTCGTCGGATGTATTCATGTCAACCTGCCATGCTCGCTTCTCTCGCAAATCGTGAATGGTCGATTGGAGTTTTTCCGGAGTCGCCATCCAGTTTGCAATGACGGGAACTCCAGATCCTGTGGTTTGAATGTGGAGCGTGCCTGTCCCAAACAGCGCATCACCAAGACCTGCGCGTTCTGAACGAACCCCATCGATAAACACAAACGGTGTATCAACCACGCGACGCTTCCACAAACCCTGCTGATGAACCTGACACACACGATGTGTGGTGAGAATCAGGACCGTTCCATCCCAAGCAATAAACGCGCGGATCGCCAGCACGAGTCCGATCGCTTCAATCACAGCAAAGATGATGAGCCCGGCGGTTTTCCACTGCGTTAAAAAAAACAAAAAGAAAAATGGGATCACAAGCAAAACTCCCGCGCAAATCAGTTTCGCAATCAAAACCGCGGAGTGTCGCCGCACCACTTGATACACCTGCTCGTTTGGTTTGCATTCAAATATATTTTCCAGTTTAATCATACATTACTGGTTACGAGTTACTAGTTACTAGTTACGAGTTACTAGTTACTTTTCTTATCGCCTCTCTTGCCACCGCCACCTCGTCCCACGGAATCTTTTTCCCGCCCGCGACACAAATCCACGCTTCGCATCCTTTGCCCGTCATGACCACCAAATCTTGTGCGTGAGCCAGTTGCATCGCTTTCTCGATCGCCTCGCGCCGATTCATGATGCGAAACAGTGTCTCTCCCTCTTTCTTTCCAAACTCCTGAGCTCCTGCCGCAACCTGATCAATAATCTGTTGTGGATCGTCATCATACGGATCCTCATTTGTGACGATAACGATGTCCGCTTTTTGCCCTGCGAGTTGACCAAGAACCGCGCGACGAGCAACATCTCGACCTCCACCTGCCGAACCAAGTACATGAATCACGCGTCTGTGTGGAATCAATGATAGGGCCTCATACAATTGCTGAAGCGATCCTGGCTCAGGCGCGTAATCAACAATCACGGTAAATGGCTGGCCAACATCCACACGTTCAAATCGACCGGGAACGCGAGTGATCATCGATACACGCTCTGCGGCGGCCTGTGGAGAAACTCCCAGTGCCTTGCAAACAGCCAAGGCGGCTAACGCATTCTCTACATTGTAGCGCCCCGGGAGTTTAAGGTCGACTGTTTTTCCTTCCACCACAAAACGCGAACCATCTCCTTGGAGCACAATGGATTCGCCAACTAAACCCTTTTGTTCATCTATGCTAAACCACTCGACACGTGTAAGTCCTGGCGTCTCAGCATAATATAATGCATGCGCGCTATCTGCATTTAAGACCGCTTGCTTTTCGATGCGCGTTCCATCGATGACTTTTACCCGACCGCTCACCAGGTGTTCAAATAAGATGCGTTTGGCACGCTTGTAGTTTTCAAACCCCCCATGCGCCTCAATGTGCTCTGGCCGCAAGTTCGTAAAGACCGCTACATCGTAATTTATGCCAATATGCCGGTATTGAATCAATCCCTGTGAGGAGGTCTCGATCACCGCATAACGACAACCTGCCGTGACCATCTGCCGGAGCATCCGCTGAAGAAAAAAGCGTCCCGGCATGGTCATCTTCATGGTATTGATGGTCTCTGTGTCGCCAATCTTCCAAATCCCCGTGGTGGTGCATCCCGTTTTAAAACCTGAGGCTTCGAGCGCTTTGGAGATCAAATAGCTTGTGGTGGTCTTACCATTTGTCCCTGTGACTCCAATGACGATCAGCTCGTCTGATGGATTTCCATACCAAACACAAGCCAAGCGAGCGAGGCAGTAATGGTATATTTGCAACAGGGGTTCTGGAACAAACTGTTTCAAACGGTGGAACATGGACGAAGTGTAATAGGCTACAACCCGTACGTCAAAAAGGAAACAATGGCAAAGACGATCGCAAGGGTCAGCGTTCCCACGGCAAATGGGACCACCAATTCTAATCCTATACATTTTGCCACGAGAAGGAGCGCGACCCCGATAATCTGCAGCAACATCTTCACTTTTCCATATTCGTTTGCCGAAACGTATCCTCGTTTTTTACGACGGAAAAAGGCGCCGACCACAATCAACAACTCCATACATACGATGATCGCAGCAAATATGGGATTGACTTCTGTTGCTACAAACAACACCACGACCGTACCGACTAACAATTTATCCGCAATCGGATCAGCAACGGTGCCCCATAACGTAATCTGTTTACGGACGCGCGCCATTGAGCCATCGATCACATCCGTGAGTCCAGCCAATAAAAAAAGGCCCAATGCCCATGGCCATCGCTCTTGCCATAAAAGAACAAGAACTATTGGTATTAAAATAAATCGCAGGATGGTGAGATGATTGGGCAAAATCCAATGCGGCAGTAAACGCAATATCGTGTATTTTAATAGATGATCTTGCGGAAACAGCCGAACATTCTCATTTGTCATGAGCATACTCAATGTGTTTTAGAATACTCGCGCATGCAATACGAAGCAAGTATTACGCCCCGAATCCCAAAGATGAATCCTCAAAGGCCTTGATCACCTTTCGATATTTCAAAATATACGTGAGTGTTTCTTGTTTTAATGTCTTAGCTTTCAACGCACGTACCTGCGCGTGAACCGTTGCCTGTTCTTTTTTTGCTTTTGCGAGATCCTGTTTCAATTTCGTTTTTGTTTTCGCAACCGTGGCCTTTTTTATTTTCGCATTCAATGACTTGATTGATCCTGCAAGCTGTCCAGATCGAGATTGGAGTTTTTGTATCTGCGTCTGTCGCTCGGGCGACCACTGCTCATCCCACTCCTCGATCGCTCTTTTCACGCGTCCTGGCCCACCATTATACGCCGCAACAACATACTCATAGATGCGTGGACGCTGGAGCTCCTCTACATACAGCGCTCGCGTCTCACCTGGCATGGCCGCAATCAACTGATCCAAATAAGCCACCTGCGCCTTTGTTGCGTTTTCCGTGTCCTGCATCCCTTTGATAAAATCCGGATTTAACCCAAGCTCTGGTCGTTGTTTCACGAGCGTTTTATAGGTCGTAGGAATAAATTGTGCGAGGCCGCGTGCATCTGCCGTTGATTTAGAGTAAGCGTACGCTTTATCTTGATTGGTCGCGAGCGTGATCAAAAACCGCTCAATCGTGCGATTCGGATCTTCTTCTAGTGCGTGGTGATCGACATGTTCAATAACAGAAACGGACTTCGCTACCGTTGGATCAACGACTTGCGCTAACGTTTTATCTGGAAATGCCCATGAATGTATCTGTTGATCATTCAACTCCTGATATACGCCGTTCACCATGCTCTGTAAATAATCCTTACCCCAAGCCACCATCTCACGATTGTGTAAAGCAGAAGAGTAGGGCGTATACACAACCGTTTCAACATCATACACGCTTTTCTTTTTACTGATGACACGCTCTGCATATAAAGGATAACGCACTGCTACCATCGCGTATCGTCCCGCTTCATCTAGTTTAAACGTAGAGTTGACTCCATTAGAGCGTAAGACTCGTATCGGGATCGACCAGCCGGGAGTTAGGATGGTTAATTTTTCTGCCCGCTTCATGGCATCGAGCATCAATAGTTCATTCGTGGTTTTATCAAATACCGCAATCGTCATCTTCCCCCAACCATCCCATGAATGCACGGTGTGCTTTTCTGGAAGATCTTGAGCCAACTGCGCTCGCGCCTTTATAATCGCCTCACGAAGAGGGAATGTTTCCTGCGGAGCATTCAGCGTAGAACTCGGCGCGTCAGAATCTATGGTACCAGGTTGGGTATTCTGTGTTCCAGGATAGAGCAAATTCATCAAATCTTTTCTCGTCGCCGCTACCTGACCACTTGCTGGATGATAAAAACGCCCATCCGCCATCTGTAATATGACAGGAGAGTCCGTGACGAGAAGTGAGTTGTGAGTAGTACTTGTAGAATCTGCTCTTACGGCAAGAGGAGTGAACACAAGGAGACCGAGTGCAACCGTAAAATATCCAAAAAGAGCCTTGGGCATATGCATATCGTATCTAGCATACAAGCGAATGTCTAGAACGTTTCTTCACACCTCCGCTTTCGCCCATAAAATCTCTAATTCTTGGCGTTTGCGACGTGGCAGTGCCTTGACGGCGCGTTCTTTGACCGTCTCTGGCATGACCGTCGCAAGCGCATTTAACACATCGCGATCTTCTCTGTTGATTGCTTCGAGGAGCGCTTCTTGAAAAAGTTGTTGCTCCTGGCAAAATGTTTCGACAAATGGCTTTAGAACAACGGTTCTTTTTTGTGCGGCCCGCGTGAGAGTCTCCATCCATCTCCTATACAAAACAAGATCATGTAAGTGCGGTTCTGCCTGAACCGATAATTTGGCAAGATCTGATTTGATCTTCTTCGTCATTTCCTCCGTACTCACATCAGCTCTATCCATGAGTTCAAACATCTGTATTTGATCCGCAATCTTTTGATTCAGTGCATCTAATGGAACATGTTTTTGCGCCTGATATCGCTCATCCATATTACGTGATATCCGTTCTAGATATCTTTCAATGGGGCGACCCTGGGCAACGGCAACATCTGTGATTTCAAACAACGCTGGGATGCGCCCATTCAACGCTTGATGCTGCATCAGAGATTCCGCTTTTTGAAACAACCCTCTTTCTGCCAATGCTCGTATGACCGGCACCAAAATCCCAGGGTTTGGGTCCCGTTCAAGTTGTGTGATCAGTACATCGAGCTCTGTCTCTTTTTTTGGGTGAATGTATTGTTTCGCTTTCTCATACACCAACCTCCACCAAAGTGCATCTTTTGAATACTCCTTTGGATAGCGGAGATCTGGAGGATTCTTTCGATCATCAAAAAACTTCTCCCAGGCATCATCAACATATCCAAGGTTTAATTGTGCCTCCAGAATTTTTTCAAAACCGAACAATCCTTTCGCCTTTCTTAAAAAACGATGAAGATCGACATCTAGTTTTAGCTCCTGACACAGATCAACCACGGCCAATCGCTGATCGATGGAAGTATAATGCGATTGTTCGATCATCTCTTTCACATCCTCTTTTACATCGAGATGAAGACCGTGTTTTTCTCGAATATACGTCAAACGATTCATTTCAAAAAATTCATCTGCTAAAACTCTGAGCTGAACATATTTTGGCCAACGCTGTCGCAATAGCTCGTTTGCCACTCGATCGCAAGTCTCTTTAGGTACTCCAAGCTCTTCCATAACCTTAATCAAATCAAAACCCAGAGCAATATCGTTTGGTTTCTTTGTGTAAATTGCTAACAGCGCCTGATCAAGTGCTTGCAACGGGTCCACTCCCAAACTTTTCTGCAGTCGCGCTTCTGCGAGAATAAGCTTTAACGGAGAAACTTCGGGTCTATAGAGCCTTGTCCTTCTAAGAATTTGCTGACGATATTCTTCATCAAAATGATAATCGACTGCTATTTTTGAGAGCTTAAACTGCACATCTGTCCATTCCTCTTGTGACAAGTGGGTCATCGCTTCTTCAGCATCTGTAAGACTTGAGAGATGTTTTGTATCTATTGGTCCCCGTTTCAATGTGATTTTTCCACTTGATCGATAGGGTCCATCCACTTCTCTCTGAACAAGCGCATCGCCATGCTTGTTTGTCAAATCCAAACTATCTTTAAGTCTGTTGAGGTAAAAATCAAATAACCATTTTGGATCTTTTGCATCTCGGACGATCTGTTCGGCAAATTCTGGATATATTTCTTCACACACTTCGACAAGCCTCTCTAGCGCTTCTCTTGATCGAGCCTTTGATAACTCCTCCGAATCATAGGTTTTTACCGCTTCGTCGATCAGACCAAGCTTTACCTCTTCGCATGCAAGATCGATAAGAAGCTCTTCTCTTTTCTTGAAGGGCACATTCGCAGATACACGCAACACCGCTGGAAGATGTCCGGCTTTGATGTGGATTTGTAAAAGCGTCAAATCCATTTCCTGCTGACGTACGTAACGCTCTCCCTCTTCTTTTCTCTGCAAAACATCTGCCACGACATGATCCACCTTCTCCCACAACCTTATCCCCTCCTTTGCCTTCTCTACAGCCTCTTGCAACTCCCGATACTCCTTTGCCTCCGGTGATTCAACAACGATGACCGGCAATTCTTTTGGAGGCGTCTCCCGGGGCATAGATGCCTATAGTATATCACGATCCTTTCTTCATATCCGCGTTTTTCGTTTTCGATTTTCCTCTGCAATAATACGCAGAGATTTTGAAAGGAGTCGATCCAGGTTGCGATACCCGCTGGTTTCAAACAATTTACTGACCGGTACCCAAATCGCTTCCCAAATCGCCTCTTCCCCGGTCAGCACCTCTTTGGCATCAGCCGGCGCTTCAAACAAAAAGAACTGTACATGTTTTTCGATCAGCGCCCCTTCGTGTCGGAAACGAAAGGACGTTTTTCCAACGGACGAAATATACCGTAATCCTTTCAATCCCGCCTCTTCTTTGATTTCACGAATCGCGGTTTCAATTAAAGATTCTCCCAATTCCTGATGTCCCTTCGGCAACGTCCATCTCCCATTCGCTCCATGTTTTGCAAAGAAAAACTCCAAACGCCCCTGCCGTCGGCGGAAAATAATCCCCCCTGCTCCAATCTCAACACGCACCCGGCCCTTAGCGTGTCGAGGTTGATACCGCCCCGAGGATCTGGAGAGCGCGGTCGAGTTGTGGATCCCGCTTTGCTTCATAGTCTTCTGGTGTTCGGTCTACGATCACGTCTGGATCGAGACCAAGTTTATTAATCGTACGTTCATTTGGTGTGATCCATTCTGCGGTGGTGATTTTAACTCCTGAGCCATCCGGAAAATTCTGAAAATCCTGTACCGATCCCTTGCCAAACGTTTTCATCCCGACGATGGTTGCCTGTCCCCCATCCTGCAATGCTCCAGCCACAATCTCGGATGCACTGGCTGATCCTTGATTTACCAGCACTACCGTTGGGATCCCACGCAAACGATTTTTTCCATCTCCCTTCATTTCACCAAAAATCTTTCCTTGACGACGCTCCTTTACGACAACTCGACCCCCCATCCACTCACCCGCAACGTTCAGTGCCTTGTCTAAGAATCCTCCTGGATTATTGCGTAGATCCAAAATAATTCCTTTGACTTCTTGTTTTAATACCTTGTTCACCGCTCGATCAAACGCTTGTCCGGTGTCACTGTTGAAATGATTGACCTCAATCCATGCGATATGTTGGTCCAGCATTTTTGTTTTTACACTCTCCACATGAATTTGCTCCCGTTGAATCTGCACATCAAATGATGCTGACTTTTTCTGACTTGGGCGGAATAACGTCAACGTAACGGTGGTTCCACGTGGACCACGAATCAGCGTGACGGCACGATCTACCGACATTCCGTCGGTATCTGTCCCATTAATTTTGAGAATCACATCCCCGGACCTAAGCCCTGCGCGCTCAGCAGGAGCGCCCGAAAGCGGAGCAATGATCTGTAATCCGCCATCCTTTAATCCAATTTCTGCTCCAATCCCTTCAAATTTTCCCTCCAATGCCTGCTGAAATAGTTCAGAAGATGTTGGCTCAAAATACACGGTATAAGGATCGCCCACACTGTCCGCTAACCCGCGCATCGCTCCATAAAATAACTCTTTCTCTTTTACTGGTTTTTCGTAGTATCGTTCCTTGAGGAGTTCCCAGAGCTCCCAAAATTGTTTAAATTCAACATCCTTTGCCTCTTCGATCAGTGCATCTGGGGGCATTTGTCCAACGCCTACCACCTCCCCTGTTCCTGCTAACGCGCGGACTGTAGGTGAGTGAGCCGAGCGCCATCCAACAGAAAAAGAGATGCACGCGATGACCATGCCTCCTACAATCAATTTTATTATATTATTCTTCATGTGTTTCAATATCTGCTCCTAACGCACGCAAGCGATCATCCAACGCTTCATATCCACGATAGACCATCTCTGCATCGTGAATAATCGTCTCACCTTCTGCCATGAGTCCGGCCAACACCATGGTGGCCCCCGCTCGCAAATCCAGACTACGAATTTCTGTCCCGCGTAACGGTGTTGGACCGGTGATGATCGCACGATGTGGATCAGCGATGATGGCATTAGCGCCCAT
>VGLT01000026.1 GCA_016866635.1 Candidatus Uhrbacteria bacterium | reverse complement strand
TGCAACCTACTACATGAAAGCCATGAATTGTCCGCATCACCACATTATTTATCGGCATAAACCGCACAGTTACCGTGAATTACCCATTCGTTTGGCCGAATATGGCACAGTCTATCGCAATGAGCGTTCCGGAACGCTTGCAGGTCTGTTACGTGTTCGTGCTCTTGCCATGAATGATGCGCACATCTATTGTCGCAAAGATCAGATTAAGGATGAGTTTAAACGCGTGATGCATCTCACCATGCGCTACTTTGAAATTTTCGGTTTGGAGAATTATTGGTTCCGTTTATCTAAGTGGAGTCCTGAACATTTGGACAAATATATTAACGAGCCGGAGAACTGGGAATACAGTCAAAATGTATTGAGAGAAGTGTTGGTGGAGATGCATGTGCCTTTTAAGGAAGCGGAGAATGAAGCGGCATTTTATGGCCCAAAAGTGGACGTCATGTTTAAGTCTGTGATTGGTCGAGAGGAAACGATGTCCACCATCCAGCTAGATTTCTTGGCTAAACAGAGATTTGGATTGTCATACACTGATGAAACAGGGCAAAAGAACAATGAGGTCTTTGTGGTACATCGCGCTCCTCTCTCGACTCATGAGCGTTTTATGGCCTTCTTGATCGAACACTACGCAGGAGCCTTTCCATTATGGTTGGCCCCGGTTCAAGTTGGGATTTTGTCGGTAGCGGATCGCCATGTGGAATTTGCTCGTTCGTTGGCCAAGGAATTATCCGAACACGGATTGCGTGTTGGAATTGATGATTCTACTGAATCCGTTGGCAAGAAAATTCGCGAAGCAGAAAAACAGAAATATCCACGCATGCTGGTGGTGGGGGATAAGGAAGTGGGTGGTGGCGAATTGACCGTGCGGGTACGCGGCGAAGCAGATCAAAAAATGATGACAAAAGAAGCGTTCCTTGAGGAAACGCTTCGATGGATTAAACAGCGGACAAGCTAGGCAGCCATTTTTTTATCCATTTGGATTTGTGCCTGTTCAATTTGAGCTCTGAGTTTCTTGTAAAGAGGATCCTTAGCTGGATTCAAAATTCGTTTGCGAAACGCTTCAACTTCTCCCTCCCAGCGTTGTAACGTCTTCGCATTGAACCCGCGTTTCATCTGAGCTGTCATTCCGTCTAAGAGGATCTTCATATCACGATTCCTTCCCCCAAGAGCATCTTTTTTATCCGCCATCTCAAGCTCCTGTTCTCGATCAATGGCGGCCCATCGTTCAGCGGCTTCTTTAGCCTCTGCCGCCTTTCGGTCTGCGAGAGCCTTTTCTTCCGCCGCTTTCCGTGCGGCCGCTTCACGCTGTACTCTTGATCTCGTAATTATCTCTTTCGAGGCTTTTTCTAGTTCCTCTTCCATCGCTTGCTCCCGTTTCTGTTTTTCTGCTGTTTCTAGCACCTTCTTTTTTCCTCGTTGGATTTGATCTAGGGCGATTCCAAGATCGGTGATCGCATCATTAAGAGCGCCCATACGCTTTTTTTCACGTTTCATGAAAGGATCATCTTCCCATTGCTCACGCATTCTAATCGCTTTTTGCAAAACCTCTTCAGCCGTGCTGAGCATTGCTACGGACCCCTCTTTTTTCAGCGTGGTAATTTGTTGTTCCAGTTGTCCTTGAATATTTTCAAATCGTCCGAGAATATTTCTTGATCGTTGATCGCGAGTTTTGACGGCGGTATCCATCGTTTCCTTCATTGCCGCTTGACGATCTGAATTTTCTCGAGCGCGCAGAGTATGTAGGTGTGCATTCGCAGCCCATACTCCATTCAAGATTTCATCTGCTTCTTCCTTGCGGGCACGAGATTCCGCAAATTTCGGCTGTATTCCATCAAGAAGCTTGGCAAGACTTTCAATATAGTTTGAGGCCACGGCTTTTCCGTGTTCCAGTTTTTTGCTTACCTCAAGAATTTCTTGATACAACCCCTCCACCTTACTCATCTCTTCTCCTTTTGCAATTTCGTTTTTTGTTGTTTCCTCAAATTCTTTTTTCTTTGCTTCAAAGAGCGATTGCAAAGCATCTAGAGCCTTGCCCATGTCTTTTTGTTTTTTTATGACATCAGCTGCATGCGTTGGGTTTGCAGTCTCAAGATCCCTCCGGAGATCTGAAATCATTTGTCCCGTGCTTTCGACCGGGGGAACATCTCCGGATTTTAACCCCTGTGATAATTGAATCATGGTCCGTTGGATATCCTTGATTCGATGTTCTATTTCTTCGGCTTGTCTATTTCTTTCTTCCGACTTAGCACGCTCGGCTTCCACCTGTTTTATGGTCGCCGCATCTATGCGAGCCGCCTTTTCTCTTGCATTTCTCTCCTTCTCTCTCACCATCTCTTTTAACGCGCGCGCCCCAGCCTTTGTTGGATTGTTGTTAAAGATCCCAAACTTATTTGCGAGATCATCCGCTTCATTTGTCAGATCCTGCCACTTTTTTAAGTCCGCTTTAAATTCAGCAGATTTGAAATTATTTTTAAATCGAGCCCAGGCTGAATTTTCCATGCGACCTCCATATTCAAACGGTCGTACCCCATGCGTGGAAAAAAAATCATCCTCAGCCGCTTCGATATCCCGAACGAGAGCCTCGTGTTCTTTGGTGACAGCTTTTTGCGCTTCTCGATAATACAGTGAATCATCGCCCAGTTTTTCTCGTTGCTGTGCGACGGCCCCCATATCTTCCTTTTCCGCTTCTCGTCGTACACGACGCACATCAATCATCGCGGTTTTTTCAAACCGGCGCCCTTCTGCTTCCGGACGTCGTGGCCGTTCTGCTGGCCGCTCTAACAAAGGTGCTTCTCCTGTTCTTGGCATATAAATAAAAAAGAATGGATAGAGATTGAATCTAGTATACAGGAAAACAATAAATCAGAAAAACAGGCCCTGTTGAGAACCTGTTTTGTTTGATTTTATGCTTTTACCACCTTCGCAAAAACCTCTGGATACTGGATCGCGAGTTCAGCGAGCACCTTGCGGTTTAAGGCGATCTTTCGTTTCTTGAGATCAGCTATGAGACGAGAGTAGATTGTTCCGTTCAGACGAGCCGCCGCATTGATGCGGATTTGCTGGAGACCTCGATTGTCACGCTTCTTGAGCTTACGGTCGCGGTAGGCATTTAAGCCCGCTTTGACGGAAGCAACTTTAGCGAGGGTGATTTTGCTCTTGCGGCCCCACATCATTCCTTTGGTGCGGGCCAAGATATTCTTGCGGCGTTTGATTCTGTGAGTACCACGTTTAACTCTTGGCATATTAGGTATTTGGCATTAAGGATTTGATGTTGCGTACGTACACGTGAGCAACGGATTGATCGCGGCGCTTTTTGCGAGTGATCTTTCCTCCCGCTCGACTGTTAAAGTGGTCCTGTCCGCCATGGCGCTTGAGCAGTTTGCCGCCCTTGGTCAGCTTGACCCGCTTGGCAACCGTTTTGTGAGTCTTGAGTTTCATATAGCTTTTAGCTTTTAGCTTTTAGCTGTTAGTTTTCAAGGGCAGACCCTCTAAAAGCTAACAGCTATCAGCTAACAGCTTGATTTATGATTTTCTTCCAACAATGGTCGATACATTTCCTCCGGCTCGTGACGTTGGTTGTTCGATCACGAGGGGATAGGTTTTTTCAATTTCCGTTAAAAAGTCTTTGATGCGCTGGAAGGCGAGATTCCCATGTTCTTTTTCGCGACCGCGTAACATGATCTCGATTTTGAGCTTGTCGCCATCGGCTAAAAATTCCTTGGCTTGATTCACGCGGATGTCGATATCGTGCTGTCCCATTTTGACGGACAAGCGAATCCCTTTGACGTCGACTTTTTTAGCACGTGCCTTTTGAATGCGCTGTTCTTTTTCCTTTTGATATTTAAATTGTCCAAAATCGAGGAACTTGCACACCGGGGTTGTTTCTTTGGGTGAAACTTCCACCAGGTCGTATCCACGCTCTCGTGCTAAGGCGAGTGCGTCCGCCGTTTTCATCGTGCCCAAGAATTTGCCTTCTTCGTCAATCACGCTTACGTCTAGAGCGATAATCGCCTCGTTGGCACGATATTGAAGACCTTCTTCTTTT
This sequence comes from Candidatus Uhrbacteria bacterium, assembly GCA_016866635.1. GTDB lineage: Bacteria > Patescibacteriota > Patescibacteriia > 2-12-FULL-60-25 > 2-12-FULL-60-25 > VGLT01. The sequence goes on along the minus strand of VGLT01000026.1, from coordinate 5,493 downwards.
TTTTGCCAGCCGCCCCGGCGGCGATGATGGATACGCATTGCGCAGGAAAGATAACATATAGAGAGGAATTGACAAGAGGGGAGGGGGCCCGTGGTTCTGGAGGTGCGGCGTTTGGTTTTTTGCGCTATTCTCTGTTCGCATGGTGTACGCCGATAACCGCAAAGCCTCACATGAATATGAGATCCTCGAAACATTCGAGGGAGGTTTAGTATTGACGGGAGCAGAGGTTAAAAGTATTCGCGAGGGAGGAGCAAAGTTGGCGGGAGCGTATCTCCAGGTGTTTCAGGGAGAGTTGTGGTTGATTGGGATGCATGTGTCTCCGTATAGTAAGCAAGGGAAGAGTGATGGATATGATCTGACCAAGCGGCGTAAGGTATTGGTGAACAAAAAAGAATTGAATTATTTGGCGGGAAAGACTCAACAAAAGGGATTGACACTCGTGCCATTTTCGTTGTACCCTCAGGCGCGTCGCATCAAATGTTCATTCGCGATTTGCCGCGGAAAAAAACTTCACGATAAACGTGAATCAATCAAAGCGAGAGACCTACAGCGACAGATGTTGCGTGACCAAAGGGGATGAACCAGCATCGACGGGCGTTCGTTTCATTCTTTGCAAGCCGTGTGTGTTGGTGCACACGTAAATCCTCATCAACACTACGACAACTGCCAACGTCGTTACAAAAGTGAAGAACACCTTTGCGAAAGCATTTGCTGTTCCAAGCTTTGCTCCAGCCCTCGCTTAAAAACGAGTTTGTCTGGACCGGTCCTCATGCATGGGTCCCAAGTGCATGATCAGACCGTCATTTATTGAGACTTGGTTCGACACTGTGTTCACAGATCGAACGACAGGCATGAACTTAATGCGCGTTGACTCGTTCACTCCAATGCGCGCATGACATTCCGAGTGAACCAAGCTTGTGAATGAAAAGATTGGAAGGTGCGTTCGGACGGGGGTGCGATACCCCCCATCTCCACCACGTAAAAGCCATCGAAGACCTCGATGGTTTTTATGTTCTCGTGTTTTTAAGTTTTTATGTTATCCTATTCCCATGGCTTCCCATCAAGTTCAGCGCATCTCGATTTCCACCGGCACGATCATTCGGACGATCATGTGTTTGGTTGTTATTGGGGTTTTATGGATGATTCGTGACATCTTGTTATACCTGTTCGTTGCTTGCCTGCTCGCTGGTGTGTTATATCCGCTTGCCCGCTGGGCAAAGAAGTACAGAGTTCCGCCTGGCCTCGCCGTGATCGTTGCCTACATCGTTTTGTTTGGACTGCTTGGACTTGCCCTCTCTCTTCTCATCCCAGGTGTTCTGGAAGAAATTCGTGGACTGCTCAGCACGCATGGAGGTACGCGCGAGTGGGTGGTAGATGCGGTTAAATCCGTTCAGGGCATGTTGGAGGGATTTGGGTTAAACCGAACGCTTCAATCAGGGGCTCAAGGGTTGACAGGCCAGTTTCAGCAGATTTTTGGAAATGTGTTTGGAACGATTACGTATATCTTTGGAGGAATTGTCGGTATTCTGATCGTGTTGGTCTTATCCTTTTATTTGGTGGTGGAAGATTCGGCCATCAAAGATCTCTTTCGCAATATTATCCCACCTGAATATCAGGAATTTGCTTCACAGCTTGTTTGGCAGGTGATCGATAAATTGGGCGCTTGGTTTCGTGGACAGATGGTTCTCGCTTTGATCATTGGTATTTTTTACTTCATCGCCTTTGCGATCATTGGTGTACCCTACGCCCTATTGTTGGCCATCCTTGGAGGATTGCTCGAATTCATTCCTTATATTGGTCCGTTTGTGGCGGCAATCCCAGCTCTGCTTTTAACATTTCCCGACTCTCCATTGCGTGCATTGATTGTTTTGATCGTGATGGTACTCATTCAACAGTTAGAAAATAATGTGATCGTTCCCAAGATCATGCAAAAGGCCGTTGGATTAAATCCCATTATTAGCATCGTTGCCTTTTTGGTAGGTGCCAGTTTGTTTGGAATCGTTGGCGCCATTTTTGCCATTCCGATCGCGACGGCGCTGTCCGTCGCCTTTACAGAATTTTTGCGTTTTCGCCGTGAACGTAAGGAGCTCGCCATTTAAAAACGGATCACGTAAGATCAGTTCATGAGAATCCTGTTTTTTCGTCTTTTATCATGGATCACCGGTATTGCAGGAGCACTGATTGCTTGGTGGCAGTGGCAACATCCATTAACCTATCCTTGGGCGATCCTTTTGTTTCTGGTTTGGTATGCGTTGGCTTTAGTTTTACTCGCCGCACACCGTCTCACCTGGCGTGATGCATTTGAAAAAATCATTCCATCGATTTTGGTTATGGTAGGAGTGTCTCTTGGATTTCTCATGGCAGAATCCAATCTCATGCGCTGGATCATTTCCATCCTGTTTGTGGGGATCCCATTTTTAGTGATTGAGCTTTTGTTTTTGATGATCTTTGCGCCCACGCGTTATCCCGTGAGCGGGCTGTCTCGTGTTAACATCATGCTTATTCCCATCGGCGCCTTTTTCTTTGGAGCTGTCCTCAATGAGATGAGTGTTTTTTTACGTATTTCCCTCTGGATCCCTTTGGTCGTCCTCGCGATGTTTGCCGGTCTAACTTTTTTTCTTACTTCTCATCCAAGCGCTGATCATCATCATCGCAAACGATGGGGATCGCTCGGTGTCATCGTTGGTTTGCATATAGCCATGATTGGATTGCTTTTACCGGTCAGTATGTTTGTGCATGGCGCCTTGGCATCGTTGTGTATCGGTTTTCCTTTGCGCTTGCGCCGTTATGCCTATGCACCAAAACCGTCAGTACATTTTGCTTGGGCCGAGGGGGTGTTGGGCGCTCTCCTGTTCGGTCTTTTGCTTGTCACCTCTCGTTGGGTATAGGCTATACTACGTATATGAATATGTTGCGCACCTCGTCTGTTGTTGTCGCCACGAGTTTTGTATTGGGTGCAGTCGGAGGGGGAGTTGCAGGATGGGTTGTTGCAAACCGTGATCAAGCGGTCCCACCGATCGTTTCCTCCACAAGCACCGCTCCAGTTACCCAGGTCATCCAAGTGGAGCGAGAGATCGCTCGTCCAAAGTATCCAGGAGTCTTTTCTGCGCGAACGATTTCTCCCGTTGCTTCGTTGGTGAAACGAGTGAACGGGAAAACGCTGGATGATCGTCTTGTGCATCGTGAACAGGTGGTTGGACAGGTGATTGCGCTCACCGCAGACGGATGGTTTGGGACATCGTTGAGCGCGATGAGCGGTCTGCGCGCGGCTGACGCAGGGGTTATCTGGAATGGTCAGGTGTACCCGGTCCTCTCTGCTACGCGAGATCAGGCAACAGATCTTGTCTTTTTGAAAACAGAAGCGCAAGGACTCCCGGTCGTGCGTTTTGTTTCCGCACGAGACACCACAACAGGAATGAATGTCTGGATGGAAGCTTTCCCGAAACGGTTCTCCGCCGAGATGATTCGGGACGCGTATATTCTTCCGGTACAAACGGTCTCGAGCGAACGGGCGACGCGTCGATTTCTTGTCAGCGGCGAACCAGTTTCTCATGGATCAGGCGGGGCCATATGGAGTGAAACGGGGGGATTGGTGGGTGTGATGGAATGGAGCACTGCTGATGGTTGGCGGGTTATTCCGGCGAGCCATTTTTCTTCTGCTCTATCAGCGGTGTTGAGCAAGCAGAAGATCACGCATGCGTCGCTTGGCATACAGACGATCGATCTTTCTGTACTGGCCGTTGAAAACAGTGATCGAAATAATTTACCCTCACTTGGCGCCTGGGTAAAAACAGTATCTTCTGCCTCCTCGACCATTCGCGAGGGGGACGTGATCGAACGGCTTGAACGTGATATTCTAGATGGGGGAACGGATCTTGGAGAGCGTTTGTTAGAATATCTCCCAGGCACAACCGTCACCATTCATGGATTGCGCAAAGGAGTTGCCTGGCAAAGAAGTGTGACGTTGGGCAGTGTCATCACCAGTGAAAAACTAAAATAGCTCGATAGGCTTACTATGACATACGATCTTCGTTCTTTTGTAAAACATTGGCCCTTTGTTTTTTTGATGGCTCTTTTGGGGGCGGTGGTAGCGGTTTTGATTTCGTTTACTCAGCCCATAAAATTTAGTTCCTCGGCACGCATTTTGATTACACAAAATAATATTTCCGGACTTGATCCGTACACGGCGATTAAATCAACAGAACGGATTGCGGCAAGCCTGTCTGAGCTGGTGTATACTTCTAGCTTTATGCAAGCAATTTTGCTAGGTGCTCCGGGGTTTGATCAGGCGTATTTTCCTACAGACGAATATAAACGCCGACAGGCATGGCAAAAAACATTGGCGGTTTCGATCAGTCCAGGGACAGGGATTATGAGCGTGGCAGTCTATCACCCAAAACGTTCGGAGGCTCATCTCCTGGTTGAATCTGTTGTGCGAGAATTGGTACGACAGGCCCCAAACTATTTTGGATATAATGTCCGCGCCCAAGAAATTGATACGGCGTTGGACTCGCCTTGGATTGCCAAGCCAGCTTTTTTGAAAAACGCGGTTTTTGGCTTTTTGATAGGTTTGCTTTTAGGGATGGGGTGGGTGCTACTTAAGAGCTCTAGACGATAAGCTCTCCCCCTTGTAGAGGGGGAGCTAGAGCGGGAGCGGGTTATTAGAATATCTGTCATTTAAGCCAAAATGGCTAACATTAGCCTATTTTGTTATTTATTTCTTTATTTAGCCAAGAAGCTGGTATTTTGCGAGATTTTAGGCTTGACAAAAAATGAAATTTAGAGTATGTTTATGCGTTAATGTAATGGAAATCTTTGCCCATTGATTACCCCGTTTTGATAGATTCTGAAGCCATTCCGGCCGGATTGGGGAGTATTCCTCCTCTCCCCGAACCGTGACGGGATGGCTTTAGCCTCTATCATTTTCCTAGCTTAGTTAGGAGGAAAATCTTGGAGGTTCGCAACTTAGACATAGGAGAGAATAAGAGAAATATCTGAAGGGGGAGTTTTCGCTTACGCTCGGCTTCAAATCCACCCGCGATCCCCGGCAATAGTGCAGGGGGGCTAGCAGGGGATCGACAAGATTGACGACGACAACCACGGAGGAACGGGACATGAGCAAGTACATCGGCATCACCCTCGCGCTCGTCGCGGGGCTGTTCGGAAGCACCTCGTCGGCGCTCGCGGGCGTCGAGGAGGACAAGTCGGCCGCGCTGGCCGAGTGCGGGAGGCTCAAGGAGCTCCGCACCTGGGCGGACAAGGACTGCACGGACGACGCGCAGTTCAAGGACGACGCGGCCAAGGCGGCGTGCGAGGCCAAGAAGGCCGAGGCGCTCAAGCTCGGCGACGCGGCCAAGCTCGACGAGCTCTGCAAGAAGGTCGAGGTCGCGGCCGGAGCGTGCGACAATTGCGACAAGGACAAGAAGGGAGCGAAGGGTGGCGTGACGGCTCCCGGTGCCAAGGCCAACGAGAAGTCCGCCGACCCGGCGGTCA
>VGLT01000025.1 GCA_016866635.1 Candidatus Uhrbacteria bacterium | reverse complement strand
AGGGGTTGGTCGTGGCGTTTGGACAGTTGTTGGGAGTTTTGATTGGATTTACGATTGCGCGGCACTCGTCGGCTTGGTTGGGTGATCTGATCGGGAAATGGTTTCATGCGAACGCCGGGATCGCCCACATCATCGCTTTTGTTTTGATTTTTTTGTTGGTTGATCGTCTGTTTGGACTGGTGATTGGATTGATTGATCGTGTGGTGAAGATTCTCTCGATTATCCCATTTCTTTCCACGATCAATGGACTACTCGGGTCGATCCTTGGATTGTTAGAAGGCGTCGTTTTGCTTGGTTCAAGCGTGTATCTCATTAAGAGTTTGTATTTGCATCCGACGTTGGTCGCTTGGGTCACGCAATCTCGTGTGGCGCCTTTTTTGGAGCAGGTTTTTTATAAGGCACTCGGATTTCTCCTGCTCATATGATGCCGTATTTGATTGATAGTCATTCGCATCCCCATGCTCCATTGTTTGATCCTGATTGCGCCGAAGTCTTGGCGCGGATGAGCGAGAAACGTATTTGGACCATCGCCATCGGAACCAGTATCAACGACAGCGCAAGAGCGATCGAGTTTGCAGAACATCACCCAGGGGTTTGGGCAACGGTTGGATTGCATCCAGAATATCTTACGTCGAGTTTCGTTGATCCAGCGGATGCTTCTGATATTGACAAAACATTTGATAGGGAACGGTTTCGTGAACTCGCGCGTTCATCAAAAAAAGTAGTCGCGATTGGCGAAACGGGCCTCGATTATTATCGAATCGACGAAGGGCGTGATCGAGAAGAGGCGATGAAGATTCAAGAGAGTATTTTTCGCGAGCATCTCGCGCTTGCAGCAGAGCTAGATCTTCCTATCGTGGTTCATTGTCGCGATGCGCTGACAAGACTTGCTGAAATGTTAACAGAACAACCCGTACGCGGAGTCGTCCATTCATTTACCGGAACATGGAAAGAAGCTGAGCCGTTGTTGGAGCTCGGGATGTCTATTGCGGTGAACGGGATCGCGACGTTTCCACCTCGTAAAAATGCAAACACCGAGGATCAGATTGATCGTACGATCGAGCGGATTCCGCTCGATCGGTTGCTGATTGAAACCGACGCCCCGTATCTTGCCCCTGTGCCGTATCGCGGAAAAAGAAATGAACCAGCGTGGGTTGAGGAGGTGGCTCAACACGTTGCGCGCGTACGAGGGATCTCGCTTGAAGCCGTTGCGGAAGCGACAACCAAGAATTGTATTAAACTATTTGATCTTTCGTGATGAGTCGATCTTTGATCATGCGATGGACCATCTTTTGCAACCAGATGCGATCCACACGATCTTTGTAGGTTGGATCGATCTGTTGAGCAAGAGATTTAATCGACACACGCTTTTTTTCATTGATCACTTTTAATATTTTCCCTCGATAAATTCTATCTGGATATTTTTTGTTGCGATGGATTTTCTCGATGGATTTTTTTATCATTTGCCTTGGTACACGAACGGTTCCGTTGAGAAATTTCTTCGCCGCGAGACAGTCTTGTCGAAGAGGACATGTCTCGCAATCCGGTCGCTTTTTACAATGTGAGTTTGCTAGATCAAATAGCGCTTGCGGAATGTCATAGAATTTTGTAATTCGTGACCAGTCATCCATACCCAGTGAACGGATTCGTTTGTCATCGGTAAATTGCGGAAACGGTTTGCCGAGGAGCATACGTCCGAGTACCCGTCGAATATTTGTGTCGATCGGGAGTGTTTTTTCGTGACCACTGAATGCCGCGAGCGCGGCGGCTGTGTATGGACCAATGCCTTTGAGCGCAAGCCACTCCTGTTCTGTTGATGGAATGCCTTGCTCCATGGTTTGTTTTGCGATATCACGAAGTGCTAACGCTCGTCGATTGTAACCCAACCCGCTCCAGGCTCGGATCACCTTGGTATTCGACGCTTTTGCAAGCGCCTTCCAATTGGGAAATTGCTTGAGCCAGCGTGGATAAAAAATCAGCGCACGTGAGACTTGCGTTTGGTGCAACATGATTTCGCTGACGAGAATTTTGTACGGATCACGCGTGTTGCGCCAGGGGAGATCGCGTCCATGGCGGTCGTACCAACGAAGTAGTTTTTGTGCAACGGTCATGAGCGAAAATCCAAGCTAGATAAAATGTCATTCAGGGTTTTGCGTATAGCGTCAGAGCGAATGCGTCCCCATAAGAGATGAGAAGCGGTCCCATCCGTTTGTGCGCGTAATACAAAGTCAGAGCCATAGGGTTCCGTTCCTGTCCCGATCCAGCCATGCACGAGATGCTCGTCGATTAAGTATACGACCGTGGAAGTGTTGGAGAGGATTTGTTGCAATTCATATTCGCGACCCGAGCTGTACGGAGCAACGTTGAGCACGAGATCATTGTATGGATGGTTGAGGGCCAGCAACCCACTGCTGGAGGTGTTAACCAGATAGTTGGTTGGGGATTGGATCGAAATGCCGAGCGGGAGCGAAAGATTTGTATTCCAATATTTTGTTATGGTAGCTGATGGGCGGAGGGGCACGGCCTGGGAAAACAGTTTTCGCTCTTGTCGAACGCGTTCTAGCTGAGTTTTTAAGTCTTTTTCTGCCGCGGCTAACTTGGCATTTGCCTCTTCTGTGACTTGGACACTTTGTTTTTTTGCCAGCTCCACTTCTGCTTTCGCTTGGTTTGTTTGTTGTACGAGCTTGACTCGATCGGTATTTGCTTGATGAAGAAAAAATCCGATCCCAACTCCCGAGGCGATCGCCCCAATCAAGATCCAGATGACAATCGAAAACGAGCGGCGCATGATAGGATGATATCAACTCGACAAAAATTTGTGCAGTCGCGCTTTGCTTTCAGGATCAAATTCCATGGCAAGTAACGTCATCGCAACTTCAGATTGTCTACCTTGTTTTACATAAAGCTGACTCGAGCCTGTAAACGGAATGATATTGATCTCGATTTTTTCTCCATGATCCAAGTGTTGATCACGGACCCGCGTTACATTTTTTGCAACAAAAACAAATCGTTCATGTTGAATAATGCTATTGTATTTTTTACTCCACCACAGCTCGAGGTTTTTTGCTTCATAACCAGTTTCTTCAAGAAGCTCACGTCGAACAGCCTGTTCAGCCGTTTCTCCTGGATCGACACGACCACCGGGCACATCAACAAATGTTCCTCGATACGGTTGTGATTGTGTTCCGATCAAAATATGTTCTGAATCTACAAACGCAATCACGGTTACGCTATCCGATCGTACGCAGGTTTCAAATAGCGTCTCTGATCCATCAAACATTTTTTGAGGCCATTGATAGATCCTAAACATTTGACTCGAAAAAACTTCTTTAGCGTTGGGTGGAAGGGGAACGGGCATATTTTGACGGAATAGGTGTGATTCTGTTAGCCTAGAGCATACTTAATAATCCAAAACTATGAAAGGGATCAATCTATATCATGAGGTGGAGGCAGGTGACGCAGAGGCGTTTCATGTGGTAGTCGATCTGCCCAAGGGGTCGTCTAATAAGATCGAATATGATGAGGAAGGTGGGTATTTTAAATTGGATCGCGTGCTTCACTCGCAGATGTTTTATCCGTTTGATTACGGGTTTATTCCCCAAACTCACTCGGATGATGGGGATGCTATCGATGTGTGTTTGCTCGTAACCTATCCAACGTTTTCTGGTTGTGTGGTTAAGGCGCGTGCCATTGGCATGCTTAAAACCGCTGACGAGAAAGGCGGAGACAATAAAATTTTGGCCGTGCCCGTCTCAAAGGTTGATCCACGTTTTGACGAGATCAAGTCCGTTGATCAATTGCCAAAACACGTGCAAGAAGAATTGTTGATCCACTTTAAAGAGATCAAGAAGCTCGAGAAGGCAAAATATGATAAAGTAGTTATCAATGGTTTTGGAAGTGTTGATGAAGCCAAGGCCGAAATCGCGAAAGCAATGGAAGCGTATAAAGCCAAACATTCCTCATGAAAGTAAGCGTTGACCGAGAGGTCTGCATCGGAGCCGCATCTTGCGTGGTGTTGGCTGCCAAGACGTTTCGTCTAGATGCTGACGGTAAAGCAGAGGTGATCAGCATGGATCAAGATACTCGTGAAATGATTATTGAAGCTGCGCGTTCGTGTCCTACCAACGCCATTCGTGTATCCGAAGACGATGGAACGCCTATCGTATGACCGATTCAACAATGCAAACCCAAGGACAGCCCGCTGTTTTACAGATGCGACCGTTTACGGTCGAGGAATTGAAGTGGGAAACTCCAAATACCTTTACGCTTGTGTTGGTTCCAGAAGCAGGAGTGGAGATGATTCAATTTAAACCAGGGCAGTGGGTGTACATGCATTTGTTGAACCAAGATGGCTCGAGTTGGGCGCGTGCCGCTTTTTCTATCGCAACGAGTCCAGAAGAATCAACACAGAAGTTGGAGTTGGGAGTAAAGATTTACGGTGACTACACCAAACGCGCTTCCCATCTCATCCCTGGTGATCGTGTGATGCTCCAGGGGCCGTTTGGCGTATTCACTCTGCACGAAGGCGTCACGCCGTTGGTCATGTTTGCGGGAGGGATCGGGATTACTCCTTTTCGTGGGATGATTCGCGCGTTGGCTCAGCAAAAATCCAGCACACAAGTTATATTATTTTATTCAAACAAGCGAGTAGAAGACATCGCATATTTTGATGACCTACGCCGCATAGACGAAGCATGGCCAGGGTTAACCCTTGTTCACACATTGACCGAGCACGCGCCGTCTGGTTGGGATGGAGAAATTGGACGTCTCGATGGCGCGATGTTGAAGCGACATTATGCTGACTTTGATCGAGGAGAATTCCTCATGTGCGGCCCGCCGGAATTTATGAAAGTGATCGAGGGGTTGCTCGCGGCTGAGGGGGTGGATACAAAAAAGAGATTGAGAAAGGAATTGTTTGGGTAGCGGCTTGTCAAATTCATAACAATTCGTTATTCTACGGCCACAATTTCAGAAGGGGCGTGTAGCTCAGATGGTTAGAGCGTTACACTGATAATGTAAAGGTCCCTGGTTCGACTCCAGGCACGCCCACCATAAAAGACACCCCCGAAAGGGCGTGTTTTTTTATCGTTTTCCTGATCCTGTTTGTTTGATCTCTTGTTTCAAACGCTTGATGTCTTTATCCGTCCCATGAAATTCCCAATCGTCGCGAAGCGTAAGTTGATCACAAAAATCTAAAAATTGTTTACGCGTGTTCCAGAGACGAATGCCGATTTGATGTGCGAGCGTGGTTAACTCCTTCAAATCTTTTTTTTCTCGCGTTCGATCACTCATTTTTTCAATTTCTATATACGCAAGACCGCTTGGACTCTCGACGAGCGAAATAATCACATCGCCTTTTTTAAAGTTCTTTGTTCGTTTGGAGCCAACCTTGCTAAAAAATCCCATGGATCCAAACATGCGCGCAAACAAGAATACATCTTTGGATGAGACAGGTTGCGTAATCTCCGTGCGGTTTGCTACATGTGTTAAACCAATTTTTGCCACGACCTCAGGTTTCCCATTGGTGACACGACAGCGTACATCAACTTGAGTGGTGGTTGTTTTCATTCCCTGGCGAGGAATACTCGTAATATCTCCAAATGACATGAGTGAGGTCCGGCGTGTCTCATTCACAAACCGAAACCCTGCTTTTTTCAAGGTGAGAATAATATCCGGAATATCTTGAGATTTGATTTCTCCACGAATCTCGAGTTCGATGGGTAAATGTGGCATGGACAATAGAATACAAAAACACCTCTCATTTGAGAAGTGTTCTTGTTGGAGCGGGTAGGGGGAGTTGAACCCCCATCTCCACCTTGGCAAGGTGGCATAATAGCCGCTATACGATACCCGCTTGGCGCTATTGAAGCGCCCATAAGTTACCAATTCTCCATTTCGCTGGCAAGAGCGGTAGGTCTTTCTGGGACAAAAGTTTCTGTGATCGCTCGCATTTGAGAGATCAAATCATTCATTAGGTCCTGCATGGTGAATAAGAGTTCAAGTGCTTCTTGCGGATTGACGGTTGGGGGAGAAGAAATATTGAGCATAAAAATGAGGAGGTGAGAATGTTAGGAATGAGGTTTTTGAACTAACTGTTTAGAAGCTTGAGCGAGTAATTTGTTGAGCCGATATTTTTCATGAATTTTTTTTGCACGCTTGATCCCATGGGTGAGCACGACCGTTGCGCCTGCGGCACCAAATGGCATCCAAATAGGTGTCTGAGATTCTGCGAGCGTTCCCGTCGATGCTTTTTGTTTGTGACTCATGATTTCAATTTCTTCTGCAACACGAGGAATCACTTTAGCGATATCATCACGCGAGTCGAACAAGCCTTTTACACGAATCACATCACCGGAAAGAATCCTCTCTGCTCGATAGCGTAAAACCGGCTTCACGACGAGCGTCAGTGGCAATCCCTCGACATCGAGATGAACAAGCGAGCCGCTTACATTCAGGACCGTGCCAGTCACATGAACCAAGCTCCAGGCATCTTCTTGTGCCGGTGCGTTCAAATCGACAACTCTCGGTGCAATGATTTCACTTTCCCCGGCGGAGCCGGGCCCGATGTCGCCAGATTTCTTGATGACATTCCATTCATCTTTGGCCATCATACGCAATGTTACCCCACGATCATTGATTAGAAGCGTTCCGGTCACTTCAATCATCGTTCCAAATTCGGGCGATAATTCTCGTGTATTTCCCGTAACGAGCAACCCTCTGCCATCTGGATTTTGGATCACAAATTGACCTTGCGCGAGAAGTTTCGGAACGCTCGCGACCGTTCCAACGACTTGGATTCGAATTCCAGAATTGAGTGTTTGCACCATAGAAAGTGGGACAAGAGTGGGTAGAGCAGTGGCTTTGCTGATCGTTTTGGATGTCGTCATCTTAGTGCTTGTCTTTGGAGTTGTCTTTGAAGAAGTTTTTGGGGCCGCAGTGGCAAGCACGGTTTTTACTTGTGTAAGTTTTGGCGACGCGCGAGCCATCGTCATGTGCGTTGAAGTCACAACCTCTTCCTCTTCGATAGGTTCTGGTTCAGGCAGGTCATTTGGCGGCGAAAGTTCCCATAATTCATTATTTATAGGAGAACGGATCCACAGCTGATCTTTTTTCATTTCGCCAAATGTTGTTTGATCTACAATGGTTTCTCCATGTTTTAGAAATACGCTATCACCGTTATTGTTCAACCGCGCACTGTTAAGGGTGATGCGTAAACGGGACGAGGACGCATCCACTGCCTCCAGCGAGCTTGAAGTGAACGTATGTATTTTTCCAACGGCATCTTCAAGATGCCAGCCAACGAGGTGGGGACCAGCGCCACTCACCTCAATCCATTCTTTTCCATCCGTGGGATTGGCTGAGAGCGCCATCAGATGTGTATTCACAGACTCTCCCACTTGTGGAGATGGGGTTGGAGGGGGAGTGGTAGCAGGTTTCACCATCTCTTCTGTTGAACTTACCGTCTCGATTACTGCCTCTATAACAGGCTCTGTCGACGACGGTTTAACGAGACCAAATAATGTTTGACATGCTTGAATGGTTGTTGCTTCCCAAATTTCTGCAGATGTTTCTGCTTTTGCTTGGGGGATGAATAAAAGGCAACCGAGCAAACCAAACCCTGCAAGGCAGAGCAACTGCCCCAAACGTTTGAGCATAGGTTGTACGCTAATGATTTAGATTTTCCGATCTTAAATCTTTTCCTCCCTATACCCCGTTCCATATTTTAGGCTCACCTGTCAATACCTTGGCTGTGGATAATCGCCTCTTGCATGCGTTCTGTTTTTGTTCTAAAATAATAAATATATGAAAGCACCCCTTACTCCCAAGCAAAAACAAGTTCTCGATTTTATTGTGAACTTTATCAATGAGCAGGGTTATTCTCCCTCGTACCGGGAGATTGCGAGTGGATTGGATCTTGCTTCTCCTTCGACTGTTCATACGCACATTCAGGCTTTGCGTGAGCGTGGGTTTGTGCGCGGGAGTGAGTCGGCGAATCGTGAATTAGAGCCGACCGATAAGGCGGTGAAGTGGGGCAAAAGTGTTTTGCTGCCATTAAAAGGATTGATTACCGCGGGACAACCAATCGAGGCGGTCGAAGAAACAGAGACAATGGCAGTTCCGGTCGACTTGGTTCCAGATTCATCTAATTCATATGTATTGCGAGTCAAAGGAGAATCAATGATCGAGGAAGGAATTCTCGACGGAGATTATGTCATTGTTGAGCGCAATCCTTCACCAAAAAATGGAGATGTCGTCGTTGCTCTTCTGGATAATCAATACGCAACATTAAAAAAGTTTTTCCGTGAAAAAGATCGTATACGACTGCAACCAGCCAACAAAACCATGAAACCGATTTATTGTTATGATCCGTTGATACAAGGAGTGGTGAAAGCTGTGATAAGAAATTTTAGAAACCAATAAGCATTATGATCAGACAGATTTACATCACCGGGCCGACGACATCGGCGCCGGGCAAGGTTCAGGCTCGGTGGTTTTATGACAGGCTGGCCAAGGTTGCTCGTGGCCATGGATGGCGCTCATATATTCCACGTCCGGTAACTCCAGAGGAGCATCACGCGGGGATTACGGAATTTGATTTATATCAGCAGGACTCCTTGATTTTAAAAGCCTCCCATCTTGTTATTGTTGAGGTCACGGAACCATCTTCAAAAGTTCGTTCCGAGATCAGCATTGCACTAGCAAGTAATCTTCGCATCATCGCGTTGGTTGGTCCGGAACGATCGACTAGTCGTTTTACCATAGATTTTTTAGAACAAAAGGGAGCGCTTGTTCTCCATTATAAAGACGAACCACACGCACTCGAACTTGTCAGCCAAACTCTAGGTTCGCTTACTCTGAATCTTCGTTTGACAGAAAGGACTTCAAATACGATCCTTCAATCACAATAAAAGATCCTTGTTGTACCCGTTCTTCTCGTTTTAACCCGTGAAGGAGTGTATTGAGTGATCGTCCATGACCTACAATGAGGACATGTTCATCAGAATCATGCTCCATCTCACGCAATAAATTCAGTTGTCGTTCCAGTATACCCTCATAATGTTCACCGCCATGTGGACGAAGATCATACGGAAAGACGTTTCGAGGAGCGATGGGATCCAGTATCGAGAAATGGTGTCCCTCAAATCTTCCAAACGATAAATCCTCCAGACGTTTATCTAGCAGTAAATCTACTTGATGTTCACGAGCGATGATCTCGGCTGTTTCTTTGGCACGTAAAAGGGGTGAGGTGATGACACGCGAAAGATCTAATTCCTTTAAAGATCGCGCAAGCTCTCTCGCTTGCTGTCTCCCAGCATCATTCAGAGGGATGTCCGTTCTACCCTGGATTTTTTCCAGCGCATTCCAATCCGTCTGGCAATGCCTCGCAATAATTAATCGCATACTTGTTCAGGATGTAAGCCTACGGTTTTTGTGCTATTTTGTCGAGAGATTTTTATGGCCCAACTATTACCAGGTTTTCATGAATTCCGACGACAACAAGCTTTTTCAGTAAAGGATATTGATCATGAATTTGTAAGAAAGTATCATCCGCAGTTCTTGGCGGTGGGAGGAATGCAAGCGGTGTATGAGATTCCTAAGCACCCCGAGATTGTCGTTAAAG
>VGLT01000024.1 GCA_016866635.1 Candidatus Uhrbacteria bacterium | reverse complement strand
GGCGGATGCACGAGAGATTGCATTGACACAACCACGTGAATCCGGAGCGGTCATGTTTGTCCTATTTTCTTCCAATCGTGGTTTGTGTGGCGGTTTGAATGCGCAATTAAGCCGTGCGTTGTTTCGTTCTGCGCAGTGGAAAGATTTAGCACCAGCAGATCGTCTGCTGGTCACGGTCGGACGTAAGGCGTCTGAGGCGGCACGTCAGGAGGGGGTAGAACCCACAGAGCGTTTTGAGGCATTTGCCGACGACCTGACAACGGTAAAAGCATTGGAAATTGCCAACCATTTGCTTGAATATTGGACGAACGAAACATGTCGTGAAATCGTGCTGGTTTCACCACGCTATGTGAATGCTTTTACCTACGAACCTACCAAAAAGACCTATCTTCCATTGGATGCGAAATTTTTACAGGAGTCATGGAAGGCAAAAGAGGGGAAGGATGAGACCAAAGAGCAGGAATCTTGGTTGTTTTATGAACCATCGCGTGAGCATGTGATCGAGCGCTTGTCTCTCCAATTGAGCTGGTCGTTGCTGACATCCGCCTTTTTTGAATTCAAGGCGAGTGAGTACTCTAGTCGTATGGTGGCCATGCGACATGCGACGGAAGCGGCGGAGGACATTATTCATTCCATGACGCGTGAATATCATAAAGCACGTCAGGCGCAGATCACCCAACAGCTTGCGGAGTTGGCTGGGGCAAGTGAAGCGATGAATGCTGAATCATTAGAACTTGATTATGTCTAAATTACATGGGGAAATCGTGCGAGTCGTTGGGGTGGTTGTGGATGTGTATTTTTCCGACCATATTCCTGAACGGTACACAGCCTTGCGAGTCAAGGAAACGGATCCAGAAGTGATTTTAGAAGTGCAAAATCATGTGGGAGAAGGTGTCGTGCGCACGGTGGCTATGTCAGCTACGGAAGGGTTGGCCGCCGGTCAGCCGGTTGAAGACCTAGGGACGTTTATCACCGTTCCGGTGGGGGAGGATGTTCTTGGCCGGGTGTTTAATGTGGTGGGAAATGCGATTGATGGAAAGGAAGATCTTGGAACAAACGTTGAGCGTCGTCCGATCCACACACACGCCCCGTCGTTTGCGGAGCAAAGTTCCAAAGTAGAGGTGTTGGAGACCGGTATCAAAGTGATCGACCTCTTAGCTCCATTTACCAAGGGTGGAAAGGTGGCGATGTTTGGTGGAGCGGGTGTCGGAAAAACGGTGGTGATGCAAGAGCTCATCCATAATGTGGCCATGTCACATGGGGGATACTCTGTGTTTGTGGGTGTTGGCGAGCGCTCGCGTGAAGGGAATGATTTGATTCGTGAAATGGAAGCTTCTGGAGTGATGGACAAGGTCGCGATGGTGTTTGGACAGATGAACGAGCCACCAGGCGCGCGTTTACGTGTTGCGTTTACGGGGCTCACCATTGCGGAGCGCTTTCGCGATGATGGGAAGGATATTTTAATGTTCGTAGATAACATTTTTCGTTTTACTCAAGCAGGAGCGGAAGTATCAGCATTGCTTGGTCGTCTGCCATCTGCCGCGGGGTACCAGCCGACACTCGCATCCGAAATGGCACAATTGCAGGAGCGTATTACCTCAACCCACAAAGGGTCGATCACTTCTGTTCAGGCCGTGTATGTGCCGGCCGATGACTATACCGATCCAGCACCAGCAACCACGTTTTCGCATTTAGACGCCACCATCGTGCTCTCGCGTAAGCAGGCCTCGATGGGGTTGTACCCAGCCGTTGATCCGCTTGAATCCAACTCCGTTGCTTTACGTGAAGATGTGGTCGGTCGTGAACACTATGAGGTGGCCGCGGGAGTCATCAAAACGCTCCAGCGTTATAAAGAGTTGCAGGAAGTGATTGCGATTTTGGGTATGGATGAATTATCAGAAGAAGATCGCTTAACCGTCTATCGCGCGAGAAAAATTCAAAAATTCCTCTCGCAAAGTTTCTTTGTGGCCGAACAGTTTACCGGATCTCCAGGGTTGTTTGTGAAACGTGAAGACACCGTCCGCGGGTTTAAAGGAATTTTGGATGGGACGTACGATGATCTTCCAGAACAGGCATTTTATATGGCAGGGACGATTGAAGATGTCATTGCACGGGCGTCAGTAAAGACTTCCTAATTCCCATGTCTCTTCCTTTTTCGTTGCTGACTCCAGACGCCGTCCTCTTTAAGGGAGAGGTGGAGTCCGTATTGGTGGCGACGGAATCCGGGGAGGTGGAGGTGTTTGAAGGACATGCGCCGATAGGGGCAACCATCCTTTTCTCTCGACTCAGCGTACGGCAGAAGCATCATGAAGATGTGTATTTGGTGCGTCAGGGCTTTCTTTTTGCTGATCCATTTCATGTTGAGGTGATGGCCAACGCGATTCACAAGGAGAAAGAGATTGACTACACAGATATAAAGGGATACCTGGAATTTGTCACGGGGTTATTGGATAAGCCAGAAGCGTTGAATAGCTTTCAAATAAAGCATCTCGCAGAAGAGA
Source organism: Candidatus Uhrbacteria bacterium (assembly GCA_016866635.1). Classification (GTDB taxonomy): domain Bacteria; phylum Patescibacteriota; class Patescibacteriia; order 2-12-FULL-60-25; family 2-12-FULL-60-25; genus VGLT01. The sequence continues at coordinate 7,124 of VGLT01000024.1, read as the reverse complement.
AAATTGCACTTGAACGAAACCTTGATCAACAAACATAAAAAGGAACACCCGCCGAGTAGATCCGGCGGGCGTTGATGGAGAGGGGGTTCGTCAGACGATGGCGCGAGGTGACTGCCGTCGAATGATAACCGTCAGGATGGGCGGGGTGAGGAGCGTGGAGAGCATCACCATGATCACTCCCATCGCGAAGATGCGATCGTTCACGACGTTGAGCTGCTTCCCCATGGCGAGGAAGATGAGGCCGACTTCGCCTCGGGGGACCATCCCGAAGCCCACCAGCCAGTGGTTCGTCCCCGGTCCGGAGACAAACCCGCACAGGACCTTGCCGACGATCGCGACCATCGTGATCGCGATGGCGTTTCCTACGAGCGCGAGGTCCTGGAAGACGGTGAGGTCCACTTGCAGCCCGGTGTAGACGAAGAAGATCGGGACGAAGAAGATGGCGATCCCTTCGATGAGGTCCTCGACGTTTTTCTCCGACGAGAACTGTCTGAAGTGGACGTGGTCCAGGACGAGTCCTGCCGCGAACGCGCCCACGATCGGGGCGAGGCCAACCAGGGCCACCGATGCATAGGCGAGGCCGAAGCAGAACATGAGGGCGATCGCCATCTTCATGCCCACTCCTTCGTGGATACGTGAGAAGGCGGCGGTGAGCTTTGGAGCGAGCGCTGTTCCGAGAAACAGCGCCAAGCCCAGAAACAGGACTGACTTGCCGAGTAGCCAGGCGCCACCTGACCAGCTGACGCTGCCACTCGAGACGATTCCCGAGACCACTGCCAGGATGATGAGGCCGATCACATCGTCGATGACGGCCGCTCCGAGGACGATCCTCGCTTCCCGAGAGTCCTTGATCTTCAGGTCGTCGAACACCCGCGCGGTGAGCCCGACGGATGTTGCCGTGAGCGTCGCGCCGATGAACAAGCGGGCATTGAAGGTGGTGTCTGGCATCAGGAGGCCGCTGGTCACATATCCACCGATGAACGGGAGCGCGACCCCGACACATGCAACCAGCAGGGCACGGAGCCCCACGCGCAGCATGTCGTTGATGTTGCTCTCGAGTCCCGTCTTGAACAGGAGCAGGATGACCCCGACACTCGCGCAGAAGAGGACCGCGGGGTCTTGGAGCAGATGACGGATCCCTTGCCAGCCAGTCACGCTGACCACGGCGGAGAGCGCCGCGCCCAGCAAGAGCTCGCCCAGGACGGCCGGCTGGCCGATCTTCTCCGCCATGGCCCCGACGCGCGCGACGAGGAGCAGGGCCCCGATGAACAGCAGTACGAGCGCCATGTGCGACTCGTCGTGTCCACCGCCGTTGGAGCTGGCGTTGGCGAGGGACGGGATGAGGATGAAAAGGGCAGACAACAGCAGAGCCTTGCGCATCGGAGCCTCCAGTTGGTTGGGTGTTGTGAGCCAAGATCTTACGTGTTTTTGCCTATTTGTCAATAGATTTTTTGCTACCGTTGACTTATTTTGCCTATTCGACTACTATCCCCGCATTATGATTGCCGTTATCCAAACTGGTGGAAAACAATATCTCGTCAAACCGGGCGATGTGTTGAACGTAGAAAAGCTTGAGGCCAAACAAGGCGACCAGGTTTCGTTTGAGACCTTGCTAACGGCTGAGGGCGAAAAAGTAGAGATTGGAGCCCCATTTGTTTCTGGTCAGGTCAAAGCAGAAGTGATCGAACAAGGCCGCGCAAAAAAAATCGAAGTGGTCCACTACAAACCAAAAGTGCGCTACCAAAAACGCTCCGGACACAGACAGCCTTACACGAAAATCAAAATTCTCTCCATCTAGGAGAGAATTTTGTTTATTCCTTAGTTTCCTTTCGATTTAATAAAGCGTCCGCGAGGGTGTTAGCATCTGCATACTCGAGAGCGGCTCCGTTTGGGAGGCCTCGGGCGAGACGCGTTATTTTTACGGGGGTGTTTGCTAATTGCTTTCGAAGATACAGCGCGGTCGTATCTCCTTTGATATCCGCATCTAACGCAAGAATGATTTCTCTGACTGGGGTTCCGGGTTCCGCGATCCGCGTCATCAGTTGCATGATTTTGAGTGTTTCTGGAGTGCGGCCTTCCAGCGGATCAAGTGTCCCGCCAAGAACGTGGTAACGGCCTTTAAAGACCCCTGTCTCTTCAATCATGCGCACCTCTTGACTCGTGGCGACCACGCACAGGCTTGTTTGATCACGTCCTGGATCGCGACACAGACTACACGGTGATTGATCGGCCCATTGAAAGCATATTTGGCAGATCGTCACCTGTGAGGCGAGTCCTTCGATTTGCTTCGCGAATTTTGCAATCACCTCCTTCGGCTGAGTCATGAGCCAATAGGCGTAACGCAACGCCGCCCGCGGTCCAACCCCAGGCAAGCTATCAAACGCAGCTGCGGCGTTGTGGATGGGTTCAGGAAGCATTATTTCTTTAGCGCATCACCAAATTCACTTGCTAAATCCAAACCGCCAATATCTTTGAGTTTCGAGGACATCACTTTTTGAACTTTTTGAATCGCGTCATTTACCGCTTCGCTCACCAGTTTTTCTAGATGTTGTTTATCGTTCAATAAACTCTGATCAATCGATACAGATGTGACCTGTTGATTACCATTCATCTGAACTTTCACCTTGCCCCAGCCAGATGACCCTTCCACAGACTCTTTTCCTAGCGTGTCCTGAATTTGCTTTGCGCGTGAACGAAGATCTTTGAATTGTTTGAGTTTATTAAACATAGATTAGAAAGGATTTTGATTCATGATGGGGCTTGCTGCGGGAGTTGGCAAGGGCGGGGGACTGGTGGGGGGTGAGATACGCGGTGGACCACCCATCGGATTTTTTTGAAGAGTCCGGAATGAGGCGCGCGCACTATCAAAGAAGAGTTTGACCATGCCGGTTGGACCGTTGCGGTGTTTCGCGATGTGAATTTCTGCTAAATGTTGTTCTTCCGGTGATAAATCTTCTGGACGGTAGTTGCGATCAGCCGCTTTACGATAAATAAACATCACGACGTCGGCGTCTTGTTCAATAGAGCCGGATTCACGTAAGTGTGCAAGACGAGGGATGGCCGGTTTTTGTAGTTCGACAGAACGGGAGAGCTGAGACAACGCGAGAACCGGAATATTTAATTCTCGAGCAATCGCCTTCAGTCCACGCGTGATTTCTGCCACTTCTTGGACGCGGTTATCTGCAGATTTTGTTCGACTCTCCATGAGTTGCAAGTAGTCGATGATGAGCATGCCTAGACCATGTTCCATTTGGAGACGTCGTGCTTTTGTTCGTATCTCCATTATGTTGGCACTGGCAGAGTCATCAATATAGATGGGGGCTTCTGACAAGGTGCCAAGGGCATGACCAATGCGAGGAAAGTCATCATCTGCCCCATGGTCTGATAATTTTCCCGTGCGCATTTTCCAAAGATCGACATTAGCTTCCGCACAAATCATACGATCCACGAGCTGCTCTTTGGACATTTCGAGTGAGAACACGCCAACAGGCACTTTGCCTTTGACCGCCGCATGGCGAGCGATATCGAGCGCGAACGAGGTTTTCCCACAGGAGGGGCGCGCGGCCAAGATAATCAAATCACTTTTTTGCAGACCCCCAAGGAGATTGTCCAGGTCTGAGTAACCGGAGGAAACGCCTCTTAACTTTCCCTTTTCTCGATGTAACTCATCAATGCGATCAAATGCATCGGTCAACACATCACGAATGGGCGTGAAGGTACGCTTAAGAAATTTTTGTGAAACGTTAAACAACCGTTGTTCCGCTTGATCAAGAACCAGTTCCACGTCCTCTGCTTGCTCATATCCAAGGTTCGTGATTTCGCCTGCGGCTTGCAGGAGTCGTCTGAGGGTCGCCTTTTTTTGAACGATCTCCGCATAATGAACCACATGACTCGCGGTTGGGACGATGTTGGCAAGGGAAATGAGTTCTGCGCGACCGCCCACCATCTCTAACTCATTTTTTTCTTGCAGGCGATTTCCTAATGATAATAAATCGATCGGTTCTGTCTTGCGATACAGATCAAGCATGGATTCATAAATGCGACGATGCTTATCTACATAAAAATCTTCTGGAGAGAGCATGTCCGCCACTTTGACCATCGCATCCTTATCCAGGAGAAGAGAGCCTAAAAAGGACTGCTCAGCTTCAATATTTTGTGGTGTGAGTCGCTCCAGCGAATGTGGCATGCGAGCATCTTAGACACGAGAACATAAAAATACAAGAACACAAAAACAGGGAAACATGGGGAGAATGTGTTGAAATTAACGTTTTACGACGCAAGAGAAGGATATAGTGTGATATACTTTACCTATGGAGGGTCGCGCAACATCGGTGAGCAAAGCATCTTTGACACTTCTTGGAACCATTATTGGAGCAGGCGTTTTTGGTTTGCCTGCGCTTTTTTCTTATGTCGGATTTTGGCCGGGGACGTTGCTGTTTTGGTTTTTGGCAGGGATCATGTTGCTGACCCATGTCTACTTAGTAGAAATTATTTTGGCCTTTCGGAAAAAGATGCGCTTGGCCGGGTATGCTCGTGAAGTTTTGGGGAAGCGGGGATTTATCATGGCGTCTATTACCTATCCGGGACAAATCATTGGGGTGAATTTGATTTATATTATTTTAGGAGGAGCCTTTTTGTCGATGTTGGGTCATGGTATCGGACTTCATCAACCCCTTGTTTTTTGGCAGTTACTTTTTTGGGCCATCGGAGGGGCAATTGTTTTGTCGGGATTTAAATTTTTAGCCACGTTCGAGACGATCGCCACCTGGTTCCTGATTGGAAGCATGGTTGTCGTCATAGGTTTATCAACAGGCTCGTGGAATATCAGAGCTCTCTCGTATGCGGATTGGTCCCATTTTTTTGTTCCATTCGGTGTCTTTTTATTTAGTCTGTTTGGAGTGTCTGTCATCAGTGAGATCGTTGAGTTAAGCGGGCGCAATCGTGAAAAAGCGTTTCGAGCGGTCACGATTGGCACACTGGGCGCCGCTCTGTTGTCTTGGGCATTTGGTGTGAGCCTCTATCTGGCGGTGGGTCGGGTTGGACGTGACCCTTTTGATTTGATTTCCGCCCTCCCCTCAAGCTGGAGCTGGCTGCTTCCGGTCTTCGGTATTTTAGCCATCATCACCTCCTTTGTGACAACCGCAGAGGATTTAAAACAGACATTCCATTTTGATTTTCACCTTCGACCACGAGCCAGCTGGTTGTTGGCGCTCTTTATCCCACTGCTTTTATTTATCACTCAACGAGACTTTTTATCCACGGTAGATTTTGTGGGAACGGTATTTGGGGGGCTTAACTGTCTGTTGGTTATTTTTATTGCGCTCAAATTATTCGCGCACAGGCGAAAAAAATCCCCGGCGCCTGTGGTCTGGAGTTTTGCCGGTTCCATCGTGCTTTTATTGGTTTTTATGATTGGGATTTTGCATAAATTTTTGTATCAGCCTTTGGTATGATTTTTTTGCGTGCCGTCCTGTTCTCGATCCCGCGTCACCTGGTCATTATTTTAGCGCTGACCGCCATTCAGAATTTTGATTTTCATCCACTGCCACTCTGGACCGCGATCGCGGTCACCTATTTCTTTCAATGGGTTATCACCTGGTTTTTTGCCGAGTGGACATTTTGGCACCGTTTACCTCGCTTCAAAGAGATGTTGATGGTTTTTTGTATCTTTCTTGTGATGGGAACGTTGATCGAGGTGAGCTACGTCTCGTTTTTGATTCGTGTTGATTGGTGGAAAATATTTACAAGCGTTCTGCAGTGGGACCGGTTGTATCTTGTCGCGACCTATTTCTTGGCCGTGTCTATTGCTGCCTTTCACGTCCGCCGCCGTCACGTTAAAGCAAAGCTTCCAGAAGGGCTTGAATCTTGCTGAGCAAGACCTGCTACATTCTTCAATAGTTGCGCAATGGTCATCGGGCCAACGCCACCTGGAACCGGGGTTAACCAGACGTAGGTTTTTTCAAAGCTTGATCGATCGACATCGCCACAGGTTTTTCCTTCATCCGTTTTATTTGTGCCTACATCAATAATCACGGCATCTGGCTTCGTCATGCTGGCATGCAAAAAATTTGTCCGGCCCACCGCGATCACGACTACATCTGCTGACGCGAGCTTCTCTTGATCCAGGTCATCAGGATGCATGACGTTCACAAACATGCCGCCGGTAGATAAGAGGCGCTTAAGCGGCGCGGCAAAGAGATCAGAATTGACGATAATCGCAGCAGAGGCTCCAGAAAGTTTAAGAGGGGTTTCATTGATCAGGCGCAATATCCCTTCATGTACAGGAGGAACGCTTGTTGAAGCAGGACGAAATCCATCCACATCTTTTTTTGGATCAATCGCCTCGATGATGCGTTGTTCGTCGTGGCCCGGCGGAAGAGGGATTTGAACGAGAATGGCATGGACGGATGGGTCCTGATTCCAACGTTGAATCAAGTCGACGAGCTCGTCATCAGAGACGTCGGCAGATCGCTGTTCATAGGTGACCCGTACCCCAACCTCCGCGGCGTATTTTTGTTTCAATCCGACATAGAGGTGGGACGCCGGATCATCTCCCACAAGCAAAATCGCCAAATGTGGCGACAGATGTTTTTCTTTAATTTCTTGGGCGACCTGGGCTCGAATACGCTCTGCGAGCGCTTTTCCATCAATCAAAAACATGGCAAGAGCATAGCAAAAAATGCTTGCCGTGTCTAGCAAAAGCAGGTACGCTCGTGACGATATGAATGATCATGGAGTCAAACATCTTGCCATCATTATGGATGGCAATCGACGATGGGCAAAGGAGCAGGGTTTGCCGTCGCTGGAAGGGCATCGTCATGGGTATGAGAAGTTCAAACAAGTCGGGGACTGGTGCCTGGATCGAAGCGTTGAGACGCTGACGGTTTACGCCTTTTCAACGGAGAATTGGAAGCGTGCACAGGAGGAGGTTGGATTTTTGATGGATTTGCTCGAAATGGCATTAACAAAGGAGCTTGATTATTTTAAACAACGATGTGTACGACTAAAGGTGATTGGGCGACGCGAAGGGTTACGACCATCTATCGTGCGAGCGATCGAACAGGCGGAGAAAGAAACCGCATCGTTCGATCGTCTCACCTTGTGCTTGTGTCTAAACTATGGCG
>VGLT01000023.1 GCA_016866635.1 Candidatus Uhrbacteria bacterium | reverse complement strand
GTTGTGGCCCTTCAGCGTCTGCTCGGCGGACAGGTGGTGAGTGTCGGTGTCGTCAACGATGAGGATGCGCATGGCTGCTCCTTTTGTTGGTTGTGAAGGTTCTGGTTCCAGATCATCTTGAAGAGATAGAATATCAGAAAAATACTAAAATGTCAATCATATTAACATGTTAAACTAGATAAGTTGACAAACTTGGCTTAATATAGTACTATTTTAGCTATAGATATTTTGTAAATTTTATCGACAAAATATGCTTTATCGCACACTTGTTGATCTCGGATTTGAAGAAAAAGAGGCCAAATTATATTTAGCGGCCCTAGAATTAGGCGAAGGGACGGTTGCACAAATCGCAGAAAAAGCCGACGTGAATCGAGCAACTACCTACTTTATTGCTCAGGCTTTAAAACAAAAAGGGCTGCTGGCGTCTTCTCTCAAGAAGAAAAAGAAACTATTAGTGGCTGCGGGACCAGAAAAGCTGGATGAGTTATTAGATCAACGAAAATCTGTTCTGCAAAAAATCCTGCCTGAACTTCGCGGATTAGAAAAATTTGGCTATGCGCGACCAAAGATTACCTACTACGAAGGCGAACGCGGCATCGTCACCGTATACATGGATAACTTGAACGCGAAAGGAGAAATTTTAACCATCGCTGGAGCGGACACGTTTCACACAGTCGTTCTCAAGCATGTACCAGACTACATTCAGCGACGCGTGACGAAGAAAATTTCTTTAAAGATGGTCGTTCCGGATTTGCCTGAAATGATGAGGTGGCGTACACAAGACATTTCTGAGTTGCGTCAAACTAAACTCGTGCCCCATGAGCAATTCCCTTTCAAGGTTCATATCGATATTTATAATGACAAAGTCGCTATCACCTCGGTCATTGAAAAACTGGGCCTGATCATTCAAAGCCAGTCAGTAGCCGACACGCTCCGTTCATTTTTTGGATTAACCTGGTCGATGATGAAATGATGTTCCAAGAGAAAAGCTCGAATTTCGTTGATTCTGGCCACCACGTAAAAACAGTCCGCAAAGGCGGATTGTTTTTATTAAAAAACTCCGCGCCTTGGATTAGGGGCGCGGAGGGGGGTTAGCGGGGCTTGGCTCGTTTTGTTTCGATCCAGCGGTTCATGTCGGCGAACCGGTTGATGAGCCAGAGGCCGAACGTGCGTTCGGACTCGAGGGGTATGTGCGTCGCTTCCGTGAGGCGTAGATGGATGGTTGAGCCGACAGCGCGGAAGGCGTCCGTCGCTCTCTCGTCTCGGAAGTTGAATGCGGTCGTGAGGAGGAAGACTCTCCTCCCCTTTGCGCCTGCTTCGGCGACGAGCGCAAAGGACCCTCCTCGTTTGGGCACGAGCGTGTGCTTGAAATCGGGGAGAGCGATCCCGAGGGATTTTTCCACGGCTACTCTCGAGGCCGCGATTCTTTCCTCGCTCGGCCTTCGTCCATCACAGTACAGGATGACCGCTCCCGGTTGATCCAGCGCTCGCGACATCTCTTGTCTGAGAGCCGCAAGCTCTGCTGGACCACCTTCACGATCGATGAACACGGCACTGTTTGATCGAGCGAGACTCGCGCCGATGATCGGATTGTGACGATGCTGTTTTTTCATCGTGATGCGGAAACGCGAGGTGATGCGGTGTGTGATGAACCAGAAGAACACGGGGATGGCGAGCGAGCTGGGGTGGTTAGCGAGGATCGCGATCGACTCGTTGCGCGTGAAAACGGGGACGGGTCCCTCGATCTCAATCCGCACACCCATGAGCCAGCCCATCAGCACACGTGTGGCAAACCAGTTCCACCACTTGGCGAACCGGTCGAGCGCCCATTGCCGATAAGGCGCGATCTTCCTTGAGTGTTGAAGGGGCGAGGACGCCCAGGCGGTCACGAGGAGGAGAAGCCCCGTGACAACCATGCTTGGAAGCGCGAGGAGAAATGCCATCCCCACGCGCGCATAGCGCACAAGAGACATGGATTTCCTCCGGGTTGGTTGTCCAGGCAGAACGTAGCGCGTTTGGAGCGAATGATCAAGTATATGATCGGACCTGACCCGGGCCTGACCCCAGACCTGGTCCCAGACCTGGTCCCGGACCCGGTCCGGACCGGTTCTGGGACCGGGTCCTGTGTGTTAGGATAGCGCCATGTCAGGGGTAAAATGGTCGGTGGTTTTGCCGGCGTTTAATGAAGAGGCGACGATTGAGCGAGCTGTTGTTGAGACAGCGCGCGTTTTGCAGGAGACAGGATCATCGTTTGAAATTATTGTAGTGGATGATGGGTCGATACAGCCGATGCGAATCGATAACCCACTGGTACAGTTGATTCGTCATGAGCAAAATCAAGGGAAGGGGGCAGCTGTTCGAACAGGCGTCTTGGCGGCAAAGGGAGAATGTATCTGTTTTTTGGATTGCGATTTGTCGACACACCCGGATGAGATCAAAAAGGTGATTCCATTTTTACAAACGCACGATCTCATCATCGGTTCTCGCGTCATGAAAGAGTCGCGCATCACAAAACCGCAACCATGGTCACGTGTTTTAGCGGGCAAAATATTTAATTTTTTCGTTCGATCATATCTTTCTCTTCCTTTTCATGACACACAATGTGGTTTTAAGGTTTTTCGTTCTTCCCTCAAGCCCATGTTTGGTCAGTTACAGAGTCGTGGTTGGGTATTTGATGTGGAATTGATCGTGTGTGCCCAACAAAAGGGGTTTCGTATTCAAGAGATTCCTGTGGAGTGGAAACATGGTTCAATGAGTCGAGTACAATGGAGTGATGGATGGAACATGTTCCAGGAGTTGAGACGAATCAAGAAGAACGCTACCATCTTGTCATGAATCATTTTTTGATTTTCGGCACACACCCTTTTTTATCATTGGCGGAGGCTAAAGCGGTTATTGGGGGACGGAGGCCAGATGTTGCAGACGGAATGGCGGTTTTTGATATGGAACAGTGGGACGGAGGCAGGTTGCAAGATGTGCTGGCCGGGACGGTCAAACTTGGAGATGTGTTGTGGGAAGGTGATGTCAAGGATTGTTCTGCTGAGGTGCTGGCAAAGATCGTTGAGGAACACCCTCGTGCGAAAAAAGTGGAGTTTGGGCTGACCGTGTTTGGAGCATCAAGCGCGCAGAAAGAAAGGATGAAAAAGCTACCACTGAGCTTAAAACGAGTGTTGCAAGAACAGGGACGATCCGTGCGTTGGGTGACAGGAGAAAAAGGAGAAGTGACGCCGGCAGCGGTTGCCAAAGCAGGTTTGACGACCGCAGGCTACGATTTTTGCATCGGGATTTTTGGTGCGCGGGCGGTCGTTGGTTTAACGACATTTGTACAAGACGCTGATGCGTGGAGTTTGCGCGATTTTGGTCGGCCGTTTCGTGATGAGGTTGTGGGCATGCTCCCTCCAAAGTTGGCAAGGATGATGGTGAATCTGTCAGGAGTAGCAAGTAGTAAGCATCAAGTAGCAAGTATTTTAGATCCTTTTTGTGGAGGGGGCACTGTCTTAATGGAAGCAGATCATCTTGGGATAAAGGAATTGATTGGTTCAGATATTGATCAAACACAAATCGATGGAGCTCGAAAAAATGTTCAGTGGTTAAAAGATAAAGCATTGTGGAAGGGGAAAGAGCCAACATGGATGGTGCGTAAGGCGGAAGAAATCGATCAACACATGAAGCAACCTGTCAGCGCCGTTGTAACGGAAGGATATCTCGGCAAACCTCTCACCGGGCATGAGACATTAAAGACGCTGACCGACCAAAAAAACGAGATCGAGAACCTTTGGCGTTCTGCGCTCCGCGCTTTGGAAAAAATTTTACGTCCCGGAGGGCTAGTCGTCTGCGTTTGGCCGGTCTGGGTTTCGTCACACGGGACAGTAGCCGTCGATATTTCAAAAGACCTTTCCCGTTTGGGTTACAAAAAAATCGATCCGTTGGCTGGCTGGACCGATAAACCGGTGACACTCACGTACGCACGTCCAGATCAAAGGGTGAAAAGAAATATTATGGTTTTGGAAAAAATTTAAAGGCCCCGACGATGTGCATCGTGAGGCCAGTGGGCTGAAGATGGTCAGCCAAGCCATGGTCGGATTTCATGCCGACCGCATGTGGGCTAGCCGCTGCTCAGGATTTTGGAGAGGATCTTGCCCCAGTCCTTTCCTTGTGCGAGGTTCCTTCCCTCGCAGTAATAGCACTTGTGTTGTGTCTCCTTTCCGTTGCAGTGTTGACAGATCGTTCCTTCGACCAGCGTCATGGGCGCGTGGAAGAAGGTGACCTGGGTTTGGTTCACCGTGAATGGAGTGTGGAGGTGATCAATGGCTGCGCTAAGGGGGTGTTCGTGATGGTTGGTCGCGGTTGCGACGGCGATGTGTTTGACCCCCGGGGTTTGGGCTGCGACAAAGAGAAGCGAGAAGCCGACGGGTACGAGCTGACCAACAAACTGCTCTTTGAATCCCCTACCATGACGACCACACGGCATGAGCAGGTCGAGCAGGACCACATCGAAAGGTGGGACATCGCGGAGCTTGCGAACCTCCTCGGTGTTACATTTCTCCGTCCAGATGAATTCGACGGTTTCCGGCTCCAATCCATCAATTCCTTCCTGCCCTACCCCAGCCCCCTTCATAAGCTCAAGGTTTCTTTGCGGGTCAATGTTCAGCGTGAGAGCCAAAATAGCCTGGTCGTGGGTGGTCGCGTGGACAATGTTGTGGCCCTTCAGCGTCTGCTCGGCGGACAGGTGGTGAGTGTTGGTGTCGTCGACGATGAGGATGCGCATGGCTGCTCCTTTTGTTCGTTGTGAAGGTTCTGGTTCCAGATCATCTTGAAGAGATAGAATATCAGAAAAATACTATTTTGTCAATGATTATAGGCAATATTTTATAAAAGTAAGCTTTTATTTAGTAGAAATAGGTATTTAAAAAAGAAATTTTCATTGACATTTTTTGGAAATATACGGTATTGTTCAAACATGGGTAAAATAACCGATCTTTTGCAGCATTTTTCTCTCTCCCCACAAGAGGCCGATTTATACATTCTTTTGCTTCGCCAAGGATCAAGTAATGTTTCGCAGTTAGCCCACTTGCAAAAACGCAATCGCGCGGCCGTCTATTTTCATCTCGATCATTTATTAGAACGTGGGCTCGTGAAAGAAACACGAGTTGGACGAAGAGCGTATTACGTCGCATTACCCCCAAAAGAACTTGCAACTTTGATAGAAGGGTGGGTAATAGATTTCAAATCCCTCATTCCAGAGCTTGAGTCATTGCAACGTGCCGAGCAAGATAAGCCTTTGATCGAGGTTATTGAATCTTCTGCGGGGATGAAGCGAATTTATGACGAAATTACAGTTCAGCCCATCGGATCCCCATTTCTTGTTTTAGAAGGAAAAATTTCTGTGAGAGGTGAGTTAAATTTGTTATCCACAAAAGAGTGGGAGATGTTCTTCAAAAGAATGGTTGAACGAAAAATTTTAACACGCGCAGTATTCACTCAAGAATCGATGCAGTTGCCGACAAAAGTATTTTCGGAAGAAAACAAAAAATTATTTCGTCAGCGTTTATGGGATTTACGAAGTTTGCCAGAGTTAACGATGCCGCTTGAACACCTGATGATGCTCTATGGAAATAAAGCTGCTTTTTTTATCCCGGAGAGCAAGCTATTGTTCACGTTAGAGCACCCGGGGATCGTTGGAATTTTGCGCGCATTATTTGAAACGATCCACGCTCTTGCATTACCGGTCAAAAGTGGATGGTAGATCGTTTAAACCTACGGATAAATCTGATTTCCTTCCTCATCAAAAATTTTGATCGCTTGAACTGGACAGGATTGCGCGGCAAGTAAAATCGTTTCTGCATCTGCCGCGTTTTGATCTACGATATAGGCTTTGTTTTCATCGTCTAATTGAAAAACTCCGGGTGCGACGGTTACACAGGGAGCCGCTCCAATACACAAATCGCGGTCAACTTCTATTTTAGAGATAATCAACGGTTTCTTTTTCATGCATGACACACGTTCCTCGTTTGCACAGGTATGCTGACAGGCGCACTCTCTTTTACCGCATCCATGCGTCATAAATGGACAATAGATTAACCAAAGTATTTCTCTTTGTAAAACCGGATGAGCTGTTCGACTTCCGGGAGACAGGATGGATCGCCGGTACCAACCTTTGTTTTTTGTTGGACTTTTTCCAGCGTGTCGGCACCCTCGAGCACCGCTTCTTCGATGTCATGATCTGTCACTTTTACCACGTTGTCGATAATGCGGCCCTGTTCCACGATGATTCGGTTGTGTTGTCCAGTTTTGCGGAAATAGTCGTTAATAGCCGCGCGTAGCGCTTTATCGCCTAATACGGAACAGTGGATTTTGCGCGCCGGAAGCCCTCCCAGGCGTTCCATAATATCTTGTGGGCGCAATGTGAGTGCGTTGTTGAGAGATAACCCACCGTTTTCCGTCACCATGACTGATAGCATTGACGTTGATGCAATCGCTGAGGCACAACCAAACGTTTTCCATTTAAACTCTTTGATCCGCTCAACGCCATTCGCATCTTTTTCAATATGCAACCACACCTTCATTGAATCACCGCACGCCGGAGAGCCGACTAACCCAAGAGAAGCGTCCTTATAGGCGGCTTCATCCTCCAAAAAATTCTGTGGATGGAAAAAGTGGCTTTTCACTGCATCTGTATAGAACCAACCTTTGTCCTTTGAGGGCGCGACAATATCGCCCTGGCGAGCATCTGTGCTCGGATTGGTTACAATTTTTTGCTGGTCATTCATATTGGTTCTTGGATCTTGGTTCTTTTGATTTATGTATAGTACTTCATATCTAAGTTCACAGGACTCATTTGGCGCAATCGTTCGACGATACCGGGCATCACTTCCAACACACGATCGATATCTTTGTCTGTTGTTGAATGGCCCAGCGTAAAGCGAATGGAACCGTGGGCGGCCTCATAGGGGAGACCGGTCGCGATGATCACGTGGGATGGGTCGAGCGAGGACGAGGCGCAGGCTGAGCCAGTGGAAGCCATGATTCCCTGCGCGTCCAGATAGAGTACGGCCGCCTCACCTTCGATATCGAGAAAGGAGATGTTCACGCTGTTGGGGAGTCGTTGGGTTGGATGGCCATTGAGTCGTGATTTGGGAATATTGAGTAAGCCTTCGGTCAACTGATCCCGTAAGACGGTTAAGCGCGCATTCTCTTTTTCCCGTTTTGCCTGAACGAGATCAAACGCTTTGGCTAATCCAACGATGGCTGGCACGTTTTCTGTTCCAGAGCGAATGTTCCGTTCTTGTCCGCCGCCCCGAATGAGTGGCTCAATTTTTACACCGCGACGCACAAATAAAATTCCAACACCTTTTGGTCCATAGATTTTTGAACCGTTCATCGTTAACAAATCTACGTGTGACAGCTCGACATTGATATCTAGGGCGCCCGCTGCCTGACAGGCATCTGTATGAAAGAGAGGATAGGGTGTTTTGTTGTCTTTGCGCCAGGAGAGGATCATGCGGCCGATATCGGCAATCGGCTCGATCGTTCCGATTTCGTTGTTTGCGGTCATGATGGAAACCAAGACCGTGGAAGGTTTGAGTGCGTCTTTGACGACCTTGGGATCAACCATACCAAAACGATCCACGGGCAAAATGGTCAGCTCAATCTCTTCTTTTTTTTGCATGTGCATCAGCGGTTCAAGGACAGCGTGATGTTCAATGGCGCTTGTGATGACGTGCGGTTTAGTGCCCGGCACCGTTTTGTGAGCCCTGGGAATCCCGGTCACGGCAAGAACGTCGGACTCCGTTCCACCAGACGTAAAAATGATTTCGTCCTCGTGTCCATGTAATATGTTTGCGATCGATTTGCGCGCGTGCGTGACTGCTTCTTTGGCCTCCATCCCGATGGAATGAAAAGACGATGGATTGCCATAGGATTCAGAAAAAAATGGCAACATGGCCTCAACCACCTGAGGATCTATCGGAGTTGTAGCCGCGTGATCGAGGTAAATAATTTTCTTCATACAAGATCGGTCAGTTTTGTTTCACGCAGTGTATGCACAATATTCTTTTGCAAAACGTTCCACAAAGACTTACTCGTACAGCGACCAGCGGCGGGACACTCGTTTGCAGACTTTTGGCATTCCACAAGCAAAACCGGTCCTTCGAGCGCTGTGATGATTTTGTCTGCAGAAATTTCTTCTGGTTTTTGGGCGAGACGATACCCCCCTCCAGGGCCCGTACGCCCCTCGATCAATCCCGCTTGCTTTAATGAGGCAGCGATCTCTTCCAGGTATGCCTGGGAGATGGTCATGCGCTCGGCTACTTCTTTGAGGGAGACATACTGATCCCCCCGAGACGCTAATTCTGTCATCAAAATAAAACCAGCATGGTTTCGTTCTGAGACGCGGAAAAAGGAGTTCAACATAATTGCCTGGTTTGTGACCAGGAATTTAGCAGAGTGAGAGAAGCGTTGCAAGTCCCATTGATTATTGTTATTTTAAGTTCACTTCTATGGAAACAAAACGACCGATGTATGAGATGGAGGCCAAGTGGCAGGCAGAATGGGAAAAGAACGGTGTCTACCATGCGGACGAGGCGAGTTCAGCCGAGACATTTTACGGCTTGGTGGAGTTTCCCTATCCATCCGGTGATGGGCTTCATGTGGGGCACGTTCGCTCCTACACCGCGATCGATGCGGTGACGCGAAAAAAGCGCATGGAGGGAAAAAATGTTTTGTATCCCATGGGTTGGGACGCGTTTGGGTTGCCGGCGGAGAACTATGCCATTAAGACAAAGACGCCACCAGCGGTCGTGACACAAAAAAATATTGATACGTTTCGTCGGCAGTTGAAATCACTCGGTCTTGGCTTTGATTGGTCGCGCGAAGTGGATACGACCGATCCAACATACTACAAATGGACGCAATGGCAGTTTTTGCAATTTTTTAAACAGGGATTGGCGTACAAGGCGAAGTCGATCATTAACTGGTGTCCAAAATGTAAGATTGGTTTGGCGAATGAAGAGGCGCAAGGTGGTGTGTGTGAGCGCTGTGGTTCCCCGGTTGAAAAACGAGAGAAGGAGCAATGGATGATCGCGATCACAAAATACGCGGAACGTCTTTTGAAAGATTTGGACACGGTCGACTACCTTGACAAGATCAAGGTTCAACAGGTGAATTGGATTGGAAAGAGCGAGGGAGCAGAGGTCGTTTTTACATTAATTGTCCCAAATCAGCCGGACACGCATCGAGTGAAAGTGTTTACGACTCGTCCTGATACCTTGTTTGGTGCAACGTTTTTAGTTATCTCGCCTGAGATGGGGCAAAAGTGGTTGGACGTTGGTTGGCAGGCATCAGATGAGGCGCGTTCCTATATTGAGAATGCTTTAAAGAAAACAGAAGAGGATCGTTCGGGCGAGAGCAGAGAGAAGACAGGAGTGTTTACCGGGGTCATGGCGATCAATCCTGCTACGAAAAAAGAAATTCCTGTGTGGATCGCGGATTATGTGTTGGGAAATTATGGCACCGGCGCCATCATGGCGGTTCCCGCGCATGATGAACGAGATGCGCAGTTTGCGGAGAAATATGATCTGCCAAGCGTCCATGTTGTTGACGAAGAAACGACAGAAGCTAAACAAAAAATGATCGAATGGTTGGAAAAAGAAGGTCACGGAAATGCAAAAGTCACCTACAAACTTCGTGATTGGGTGTTTTCGCGACAACGCTATTGGGGCGAACCAATTCCTATTATTCATTGTGAAAAGTGCGGGTACGTTCCGGTGCCGGATGAGCAGCTGCCGGTGGTGTTGCCTGAGGTTGAGGCGTACGAACCGACGGATACGGGCGAGTCGCCCTTGGCGC
>VGLT01000022.1 GCA_016866635.1 Candidatus Uhrbacteria bacterium | reverse complement strand
AAGAAGAGCTTCGTGCTGAGCGTGCGCGCCACATCGAAGTGGCCATGAAGATGGCACGTGCGTTGGATCAGTCGATTGCCCTCCGCTTCGACTCCTGAACCTGACCCGCGTTCTACGAACGACGAGGACCCCGCGCTCTGCGGATCCCTCTCGGTTCGTGGGGCGCGGTGTTTTCGTTTTAACCAAATGCATTCTTTCTCCGTCTGATCGCTACACTTTCCACTAACGCAATACTTAAAAACGCGACAAATAAATACGACGCACCCGCAGACACAAACGGCAGGGGGATTCCGGTGATAGGCATCACCCCTAAATTCATCCCCGCATTTACGATGATGTGGACCAGAAATATTCCAGCAAGTCCAATCAACAATAGTGCGGCAAAATCATCTTCTGCTTCATACGCGATGCGTAAGTAGCGATAGAGAATAAGACAGAACAATCCAAGGACGACCGTCACACCCATAAATCCTAACTCCTCTCCAATCACAGCAAACATAAAATCCGTAGCCGCTTCTGGCAAAAATCTCAATCGTGCTTGCGACCCCTCACCAATCCCTTTGCCAAACAATCCTCCAGATCCAATCGCGATACGCGCTTGTGTCGCGTTATAGCCGCTGTCACGTGTGTCCGTTTGGGGATGTACGAAGGTGATGATGCGTTGGCGTTGATATTCTTTTAGCCCAAACGACCAAAGCAATCCTCCAAGAATAAGGGTCGTGACGGGGAGGATGAGCCAGGCGCGTCGTGGGAGGCCGGCGAATAAAATCATCACACCCCAAAGCGCAAGCAAAATCATCGCTGAACCAAAGTCTGGTTGGAGGAGCGTCAACACGACATACACCATGGTGGCCCCCGCGCTTAATCCAAACGCGCGCCAATGTAAACGATGGTGACCGATGCGAACAAATAACGCCGAAAGATAAATGACAAGTGTTATTTTGGCGATTTCCACTGGCTGAAAAGATAAACCCCCAAACCTAAACCAACCCTGTGTACTGCGCACGGTTTGACCAAAGAGGAGAACGGAGACCAGGAGTAGGGCTCCAAAGAGATACAAAAGAAAGGCATACGAGCGCAGATGGCGGTAATCAACAAAGATGGCAGAAAAGATAAGCACAAGCCCAATTATGGTCACGGCAAATTGCTTATAAAAGGGGAGGAGGTCGATGGTGTCGCGAGAAGTGCTAATACCATAAATCGTAACAATACCGACAGCAGATAAGGTGATGGCGGCTGCTAACAAGGTCCAATCAAAGCGAAGAAGCGGTTCAAGATATCGACGCATGATATTGACTTACCCTAAAATCGTTCGCTCGACAAATAGCTTTTGGGATCAAGGATGTTCACGTTGAGTTGGATGTCGGTGTTGGAGATGCCGGGGAGATTCTCAAACCAATCGATAATGACAGGACGGATTTCTCCTGGCTTAATCTCACGTTGAGTCACGGTGGTCACAGCAACAGGATTACCAGCTCGAGATACGATCGCTGTTAAATCCACCGCCCAAAAACCATATCCGCTGGGATTCACGAGGGTTAAGGTTGTCTGTCCGATGGTTTGTGTGCCAATGGTTAAATTATTTTGATACTTCACATCGCTGACATACAATTGGTTTCGTTTTGCCGCAAACGCGGCATAATCACCCTCTACCATGTTTGGATTCACGCGATGCCACTGCATGGAATCAATCACTAACTGTGCACTGCGCGAACCGCTTTTTGACTTCCATCCAAGCTCGGTAAGCGGGCGTTGTGCCTGGGGCAGGACAAAACTTGATCGTTGAGGGGTTTGCTCCCCATTGTTTTCAAAATGATAGGAAAAACTCACCCACCAATGCGTATTGGGATTGGTTAGTTCAACCAAAAAATCCTGTCGATTATCTGTGGTGGAAAAAACGTTTACTTCGCTTAATTGAACGGGTTGCGGTGCAGTTGCTTGCAGAGCGGTTGGATCAAGAGCTGTTTGCGCGATGTGCGTAATCATTCGGTGTTCGCGTGGATAAGAAATGACATACGTATCTAGGACCATCCACAACGTATACCCCCACGTCAATACACTAAACAGAATCAAGGCACCGTAGCCAATGTTTTGGAGGTTGATGCCATGTCGTAACCAAAAAGAAGCAAGCTTGAGTTGATCTTCTGTCAAACCACTGCCGATCACGTGATCGTTGGGCATGATCACAGTATAGCATAAAAACAGACACACCCCGGATAGAAGATCGCCCGGACGATGAAGATGAAGCGGGTGTCTGCCGCCTCATCTCGCGCCGCAGCTGCTTTGCATGTCGTCCACTCATGGTTACCTCCGATTTTCGATCAGATGTTTCCATGTCATTTTCCTTGTGTTGCGTCAAATCATTCTCCTTGACTTTTCCGCTTGTAACCATCCTTTTTCCTTGCTAAGATCTTGGCAGTTTCTATGCCAAAAATCGACGAAAAAAAGAAGGCAAAATCAGGCTCGTATGGAGCAGAACAGATCTCTGTTCTCGAAGGGCTAGAGCCGGTGCGTAAGCGCCCGGGAATGTACATCGGTTCAACCGGTCCAGACGGTTTATTTCATTTGTTACGCGAAGTGGTGGATAACTCGTTTGATGAGGCGATGGCTGGGCATGCAAATGAAATTACCATTACATTATTGCCGAATGATAAGGTTTCGGTGGCGGACAATGGCCGTGGCATTCCGGTTGAAATTCACAAACAACACAAGGTGTCTGCTCTTGAACTTGTGTTGACCAAGCTGCATGCGGGAGGAAAATTTGGTGGCGATGATAGTGGGTATAAAATTTCTGGAGGTTTGCACGGTGTGGGAGTTTCTGTCGTGAACGCGTTGTCAGAACATTTGGAGGTGGTCGTGGAGCGCGACGGCGGAATGTGGAAACAGGAGTATGAACGCGGCAAGCCCGTGACAAAAGTAAAAGAGATTGGCAAAAGCAAACGCCATGGAACAACGGTGACTTTTAAGCCAGACCAAACGATTTTTACTGAGGGAACTGCGTTTGATTATCAGCGGGTACTCGATCACTATCGTCAGCAATGTTATCTCACCAAGGGAATCAAGTTAATGATTGTGGACGCACGTTCAAAGGAGAATCAAAGTGTGTATGGATTTTATTTTGAAGGAGGTGTTGCTTCCTACATCCGTCATTTGAATCACAAGAAGCAACCAAAACACGAGAACATTTTCTTTGTGGAAAAACAGATAGAGAAAACAGAGGCTTCCATTGGGATTCAATATATCGAGGATTACTCAGAAAATTTATACGCGTTTACCAACAACATCATTAACCCAGAAGGTGGAACCCATGTTCAAGGTTTTCGAGCGGCGCTGACGCGTGTGCTCAACAATTACGCACGCAACAAGGGTTATCTCAAAGAAAAAGATGATAATTTGACGGGGGAAGATATCAAAGAGGGGATGACGGCGGTGATCTCGATTCGCTATCCAGAACCACAGTTTGAAGGACAGACCAAGGCAAAGCTTGGAACCCCAGAGGTGCGCGGCGCGGTCGAATCCGTCATGAACGATGCGTTTGCGACCTATTTGGAAGAACATCCAAAAGATGCGGAAGCGATCATTGGCAAATGTATTTTGGCTCAGCGTGCGCGTGCAGCGGCGCGAGCGGCGCGCGACACAGTGCTCCGTAAAGGTGCGTTGGAGGGGATGACGTTGCCGGGCAAACTCGCCGACTGTTCCAATAAGGACGCCTCGATGTGTGAGCTCTACATCGTAGAGGGAGATTCGGCCGGTGGATCCGCTAAACAAGGACGCAACCGAGACTTCCAAGCCATCTTGCCCCTCCGTGGAAAAATTTTGAATGTGGAACGAGCGCGTCTGGATAAAATGCTCGCGAACAATGAAATCAAAAATTTGGTGATTGCGCTCGGCACCAACATTGGGGAAATGTTTGACATCACGAAATTACGCTATGCGCGCGTGGTGATCATGACCGACGCGGACGTCGACGGCGCGCATATTCGAACACTCCTGCTTACGTTGTTTTACCGTTATTTTCCAGAACTTATTTACAAGGGGCACATCTACATTGCCCAGCCACCATTGTTCCGCGTGGCAAAGGGGAAAGAAGTGCATTATGCGTTTTCGGATGAGGAAAGAGATGGATATGTGAAGAAATTTCAAGATCGCAAAACTCAAGAACCAAGCAAGATAAAGGGTAAACAGAAGAAAGAAGAAATAGTCGAGCCCGTGGAAGGAGAAGCGATTGAAGAAAATGCAGAGGGAGAGACCAAGATTGCTGGTGTCTCGATCCAGCGTTACAAAGGTTTGGGAGAAATGAACCCAGATCAGCTCTGGGAAACGACCATGGACCCTGCCACTCGTTTGATGAAAGTGGTGACCGTGGAAGATGCGACAAAAGCGAACGAGGTATTTGAGGTTTTGATGGGTTCGGAAGTCGCACCACGCAAAAAATTTATCCAAACCAACGCCAAACACGTAAAAAATCTGGATATCTAGTTGCAGGATGGGAGATTCATGGGTATTCTAGATGTATGAATAATCCTTCGCGGATTTTGACTCAGTGCCCTGTGTGTCAGGCGCCGTATGTGGATGAGCGTATTCGCCTGCTTGGAGCTCGTGGACCGACCCAACTTTTTCATTGTTCCTGTCAGCAGTGCCATCATGCGGTGATAGCGCTTGTATTAGAGAACGGCGGCTGGGTTAGTTCCGTTGGATTGGTGACGGATTTGGAGGCTGAGGACGCCCTGCGTTTTCAATCCGTCAGTACGTTAACCACGGATGAATGCATTCAATTTCATCAGGTTTTAGAACACGAAAGTAAGGATTTTTGTCATAGGCTACTCTCTTGACGGTTTTTGGCTTTTTCATTACTCTAGCGGACATTCAGTGCGTCATTACGCACTACTCATTACGTATTACTTCTGATATGACCTACACAATTTCCGCTACACAGCGCACAAATTTGGGCAAACGCTCCAAGGATGAGTTAGCTGAAAGTCGCATCCCGGCCGTCGTTTACGGTCATGGAACAGACGCGCAATCAATTTCTGTCGGGCGTTCAGAATTCTTGAAAGTCATGAAGACCGCAGGGTATTCCAGCTTGGTCGATATGACTTTGGGTGCAGGGTCGCCCGTCAAAGTCTTGATCAAAGAGGTTCAGGTTGAACCTTTGACGATGGAACCTCGTCACATTGATTTTTATCAGGTGAACATGAATGAAGAGTTGACGGCCAACATTCCATTAAAATTTATCGGTGAATCTAAGGCAGTGAAGACAGATGGAGGAACGCTGATCAAATCGTTGAACGAAATTGAAGTCAAATGTCTACCTTCAAATCTGCCGCATGAAATTGAAGTGGATTTGAGCAAGTTGGTTACATTTGATGATGCAATCACGGTTGGGAGTCTTACGATGCCAACGGGGGTGGTCGCCACTGGAGACGCCACCATGACCATTGCGACGGTCGCTCGTCCATTGACGGAAGAAGAGTTGAAGAAGATGGAAGAGACAACGCAGGTAGATGTCACCGCGATCAAGACGGAGGGCGAAGAGAAGAAAGCGGCGGACGAAGCCAAGAAAGCAGAAGAGGCAGCCGCTGAGGAAGCGAGTAAATAACATGAACATCCAGCCTTTTTTTCAGGAGGTGAATGAAAGGTTCAAGCAGTCCCGAACCACGTTTGTGATCGGGGCTGTTTTGTTGGTGGCGATTTCCGCCGGGTTATTTTATTTAATTATTACCGGCCGCACACGCGGCCATCGCATGCCGATCACACCACCGATCGTGACGACGACTTCAACCGTATCCTTGGTCGAGCGTGCCCTTGATGGAGTTCTCGTTCCGGAAGGAGAACAAGATTTGGCGACGCGTGCCGTGATGGTAGAAAATTTTACGTCGGCGCGACCACTGTCTGGACCGGCAAAAGCCAACGTCGCGATCGAAGCACCTGTTGAAGGTGGGATTACGCGTTTGATGCTTTTGTTTGATACCACCTCAACGGTCGCGGAGATTGGGCCAGTGCGTAGTGCACGTCCCTATTTTGTCGAGTGGGCTGACGGATGGAACGCGGGATATTTTCATGTGGGCGGAAGTCCGGAGGCGCTGGCCCTTATTCGCCATCGGGGCTTGGCGTTTATGGATATTGATGAGATGACCAACGGTGGAGATTTTTGGCGCGATAAACATCGTCCCGCTCCGCATCATATCTACACGAGCAGCGAACTCATGCATCAGGCAATCAACGAAGTCGAGATTCGCCGTCCGGGTGCCAATTGGCATTTTCAGGATATGGTCACTTCCACCAAACGTGGCGGCGTCACGTTGATCAAGATTCCGTATGGTGGGAGCTATAACGTGGCGTGGGCCTACGATAAGGATCGGGGCGTCTATGTGCGCTCGCAAGCAGGAAAGCCTCAGCTGGATCGTGATGGTACGCCGGTGGAGAGCGAGAATGTGGTGGTGATCAAAACCGAGGCACAGGTATTGGACAGCGTGGGTCGCTTAAAAGTACGTACGTTGGGGAGCGGAGAAGCGCTGATCTATCGCGATGGAAACCGTTATGCTGCTCGCTGGCGCCGCAGTCAACAGGAGCCCATGCATTTTGAATCAACAGACGGATCAGAAATTTTATTGACGCGCGGTCGTACCTGGATCCAGGTCACGACCGATGATTTGATGTTTGCGGGACTGAGCAAATAATGTTCAGGATGCGGTTGCGGCCAAATGGATCTTTGATGATAGCGATTTTTGCTTTCGGAAATATTTTTTTAGCAAACGTTTGAAGCGTTTTTGTTTGTGGAGAATCGTATTCAAGCAGGATCGTCATAGGGCGATGTAGTCTGCTGAGTTGAGTGAGAAGTTTTTTATTTAGCCATTGACCATTATCTTTTGTAAATAACGCCAATGCCGGTTCGTATTTTACAACGCTTGCATCCAGTTTTTTCTGATCACTGATCGGAAGGTAGGGGAGGTTGGCGACGACGATCAGATGCGTGTTCATTTTACGACGCAAGAGCGAGGCGACTTTTGGTCCCAGTAAATATTCCTGAATAAACGTAATGTTTGCTTTGTGGTGCTTGGCGTTTTGTTTTGCGACGCGAAGCGCTTTGTTACTCATATCCGAAGCAATCACCGTTCGATACCTGTTTGCAAGGCTAATGGCGATAGCACCAGAGCCGGTACCAACGTCCCAGACCATCGCCCCTTTTGCATGCTTCAACGCTTCATCGACAAGCGCTTCTGTTTCTGGCCGGGGAATCAAAACATGTGTATCAACAAAAAAGGCTCGACCATAAAAATATTTTTGATGGATGAGATATGCGAGAGGGGTGTGTGCGAGGCGCCTTTTGCAAAGTCGTTCGAATTTCACACGATCCAATCGATTAAGCGTCTGATGAGCATGTGTCACAAGCCACTCACGATCTTTTTTTAACACAAAGGCCATGAGCTCAGACGCCTCGACCCAAGCTCGACCTGACTCCTGAGGAAAAAGTGGTTTAAGATTGGTCGCCCAAGCCCGTAGGGCATCGAGTATACTCATAGCGATTCGCAGTATAACAAACTCGCTCGGGCCACGGCCAGCTGAGCTGGCCACGCCGTATAGTCGCGTGACCTATAGGCGGAGCTCCCAGACTGGCATAACGCAAACGCCACGCGGCCTCAGGCCACTTGAACAGGAATTATCAAGATTCGAATCCATGCTTTTCCTTTAAATAATGGGCCATCTGTTTGATTAAAAATCTTCTTCCTCCACCGCTTTTTAAAAACTTCTCTCGACCTAAAGCATCCAGTTTTTCAACGTAAGCTTCATAGTAAATCATCTTGAATGGTCGTCGATTTTTTGTAGAAAGATTTTTTCCTGAATTGTGATCTTCAAGTCGTCCTTCAATTCTTTCGGTAAAGCCGATATACCAGCCGTGATCTTTCATGCTTTCTAAGACGTAGACGAAATACATATTCTTCCCTGATACTATCATTGTATACAAGAGACGGCATGAGCCCCGTAAAGCTCCGCATAGCAGCCTCTCACGCCACGGGGCACGTAAAGGCCACTTTTATCTATTGATGTGGTTTTCTTAATGGCTGTGCCACGTGGGCCACAACGAAAAAACCACGCTTTAAAACGTGGCCTTTACGTGGTGTCTGTATTGTACCAAGTTCGCACCTACTTTCAAAACAAATGATGAGGTACGCGCGAAGCGCGTGGTGATGTGAACCTAAATCGTACGCTCCACGACGAATTCCGTCACGCCGTAGCGTCCACTCCACCGAGCACAAGAAATGTGCTCGGCTCCGTTCCCGCTCCATCGCCTCGCCCTCGCCTCGCCACCACGCATTCTGTTTTGATTTGCCACGACTTCCATTTTCTTTTTTCGGTATGGTGGTGGCGGGCGAGGTCGGGTTTCTCCAAAGGAGAAACTGACGGAATTCTAGTGCCAATTCGATGGACGAAGTTTTGGCAAAGCTATTTTTTGGGGAGGAAAGGATTTGCCAAAACTTCGGCTCATTTGTTTTTGAATTTGGATGTTGCAAATGGAAAAGGAGGGGTTTGGGGAGGAATTTTCCATTTGCTCCGCTTTTTGTTTTTGGGGAATTGGGGGTGGGCATGTATGCATTATATTACACTCTTGCAATACAATGCAAGTTTAACTATCATATAAATATGTCATCAGGTAAAAAACTTGGGGAAAACCTAAGAAAACTGAGATTGAAAAAGAATATGTCGCAAGGAGACCTTGCGACTGCTTTGAGTGTTGATCGAGCATATATTAGCAACATTGAAAATGGTCGAATGAATCCTACTCTTTCTACTTTAGAAAAAATCGCTAATGCGCTGGGAATTTCCAGTAGCGAACTTTTGAAATAAAAATTAACAAATTCAATTAAACACTATCATGGCATTATTCAAAATAAACGGGTCTCAGGTCACGAAAATAATTGCAAAGGATTTGGACTTGGAAAAAACTTTGCAGGTGTTGTTTGAGCAAAACTTGGATACGCTATTAAGTATAATATTTCTAGCTCACGAATATACCACAAGTTTCGGCGGTAGAATCGATTCTCTTGGTATTGATAAAAAC
Organism: Candidatus Uhrbacteria bacterium; assembly: GCA_016866635.1. Classification (GTDB taxonomy): domain Bacteria; phylum Patescibacteriota; class Patescibacteriia; order 2-12-FULL-60-25; family 2-12-FULL-60-25; genus VGLT01. The sequence continues at coordinate 891 of VGLT01000022.1, read as the reverse complement.
GGATCACCATGCATTATTGAATATAAGAAAAATCAAAATGATAATGTAATAAATCAAGGTCTTTCATATTTACGCTGGCTTTTGGATCATAAGGCAGATTTTGAGATGCTATGCCAAAGTCAAAAAGTTGATGTTGAAATTGATTGGAATTCCCCACGAGTTATTTGTATAGCAGAAAATTACAACAAGTTCGATCTTAATACTGCGGATATTTTACCTATAAATATCGAACTACTACGCTATCGTATTTATAACGACAACATTCTTTTTCTTGAACCCGAAAATTATCAAAAAGTAAAAATATCAACATCAGGTATTATAAAGAAAACTAAAACACAAAAAACTAATGGGGATTTATTGCAAAAGGTCTATTCAATAAATGATCACTTATCTGGAATTAGCAAGGAAACGCTCGACCTGTTCCAAGGCTTACGAGAGAGAATTCTTTCGCTTGATCAAAATATTATTGAGGAGGCAAAAGCAAAATATGTTGCCTACAAAACATCAACGAATTTTGTCGATGTAGTTGTCTTGAAATCTGGCTTGAAGATATTTTTGAATATAAAAAGCGGTCAATTAAACGACCCGCAAAGTTTTGCTAGAGATCTTACAAAACCTAAAGCCGTGGGACACTGGGGCAACGGAGATTATGAAATTAAAATTGAAAGTGTAACTGATTTAGATACGGTTTTTGCGTTAATTAAACAAAGTTATGATTTTAATAAATAAATTACCGTATTTCATGATGATGGGTCGTGAGATGTTGTGCACGACACATAATCGAGCAAAAAGAAATAAATAATTTTATGGAAAAATTTAGATCAAACCCAGAAATGCCTCCCGAAGAAACGACTCCAGAGCCGGAGATGGTTTATAACGCGCTGAATCAAA
>VGLT01000021.1 GCA_016866635.1 Candidatus Uhrbacteria bacterium | reverse complement strand
GGACACTGGCAAATGTAAAAGTCGGGATCCAGAATGAACGTCTCTGCTTTGGGGGTTGTGCGGGGGTGTTTAGGGGGGCGGTTGCTTTCTGCATAGACGAGGACGCTTGCGCGATAAGATTAGCTCGCTGCAGACCTTTCACCTTCGGATCCATTCCCTCGCTGGGACCGGAAGCCGCGGATTTTAAAGTCTGCGCTACATCCTCTAACGGACGAGACGCCTCTGGATGACGTGGATCAAGTTCGCTCATAATATTAGACATTACTCATTACACATTACTCATTACTCGAACGTATTTTGTTCTTAGTCTCCCCAACGCTCGATACACCAGCACAGAAGCATGATTTGGTGTGACCTGTAATACTTCCGCAATTTCCGGGGTTTCAAAACCGCCAAAAAAGTGCAAATCGAGCACTTCCTGATCTCGGGGAGATAAACCTTTCATCACTTCCTGGATCTTTTCACGATCAAGTGTTTGCTCGGCATACCAAGATGGATCCTTTTCTTTAGAAGGCGGTTCCCAATCCTCATCTATCTGCGTATCCATGCGTTGAGAAGCGCTCCGCCAATGATCAATCAAAGCATTGGATGCCGCACGGTAAAGCCAAGCGCCCAAGGAAAATCCACGCCACTCAAATGTTGGGACCGCTTCGATAAATTTTGTGAATACTTTTGCCACCAGATCTTCCGCGGTCTCTTTGTGCTTACATCGCTTCATCAAAAATCCGTACAGCTTTTCCGCATAGAGATCATAAATCTCGCCGATGGCTTCGGGATCCTTTTTGGCGCGTTCAAGGAGCGCGTGGTCATCCATAAAAGAAAACGGGAGATAGGTCTGACAATGACATTAGGATAGCACCCTTCGCTCACTAGAGCGAAATTTTTGATGTGGTACTGTATGTGACATGTCAAAACTCTCCTTAACCCCTCGCGCCATATTAATTGACGTTATCCCTCTCCAAATGGATAAACCAACCGCAGAACGACGGTTGGGTGAGTTGGATTTACTGACCAAAACCTACGGAGGGATCACCGTGGTAAAGATTTTGCAAAGACGAACACGCCCAGACTATCGAACATTTGTCGGGTCTGGAAAATTGAACGAGTTATTTGCATTTGCCAAACAAGAAAAAGTGGAGGTCTTGATCGTGAATAATTTATTGAAACCAAAACAACTGTTCGAGATTGAGGAATTAGCTCGAAAAGCAAAAATACCGATCAAAGTGTGGGATCGGGTGGATTTAATTTTAAAAATATTCGACAAACACGCAAAAACAGCAGAGGCAAAATTACAAATCAAACTCGCCGCCATTCGCCACATGGGTCCGCGTATATTTGGAATGGGAATGGAGCTCATGCAACAAGCCGGGGGAACGGGAACCCGTGGTGGACAGGGTGAAACCAATACGGAAATCATGAAACGTCACCTGGCAGAGCAAGAAAAACAAGTGAAAAAAGAGTTGGAGCGAGTGGCTCGCTCGCGTGCCAACCACCGCCTACGAAGGGACCGGATCGGATTAAAAACTGTCTCGATCGTCGGCTACACCAACGCAGGCAAATCCTCTCTCTTGCGAGCACTGACAAACAAAGATGCCTATGTCGCCGACGAGCTATTCGCGACTCTGGACACACGGATCGGAAAAATGAGTGACCATATCCTCCTCTCCGACACCATCGGCTTCATCCAAGATCTACCCCCGCAACTCATTGACGCCTTTCGCTCAACATTGGACGAAACGATTGATGCCGATCTCATCTTGCATGTGATTGATGCGTCTGATCCATGGATGAAAGATAAAATTGTCGAGGTGGAATCGATTTTGAAACAACTACATGTCCAAGACAAGCCTGTCATTTACGTATTCAATAAAATGGATCAAGCCAAAAAAGTTCCTAAAACACGTTTGCGCTGGGAATTTAAATACGAAAAACCGGTATTTGTTTCGGCGCTCAAAAAAATGGGTCTCGAAGAATTAAAAAAGAAGATTGCGAAAGCTTTGCCAAAAGTCAATAGTTAGCCTACTCTGTCGGCATAAATTTACAGGAAGCTATTCAAACAATTGCAAAAAAGCATTCCAAAACGTCGATTGCTGTGGGAATTTAGATACGAAACCCAGACGCTTGTGTCTGCGATTAAAACGGTAGAGTTGGAAGAGCTAAAAAATATGATATTGACAAAATTGACGCTATAGCAAAAAATTGTCGATATCAAAAAAAACGGCCCATAGCTCTCCCCGAGCTACGGGACCGTCCAGGAAGCCCCCCAAATTATTCATCCCCAAAAACCTGCTCTTCAGACCCGCTCTCGATCTCACGGAACGCGCCATCTCGGTCGTAGTCGAAATGACCCTGGAGATCCATCGCTCTCCAGTTCACGACCGTCACCACGCTGTCGACGGTCAGCGTGAACTCGACAACATCCAGATTCGACGCCAGGTTCCCGCCCTCCTCGTGCGGTTTGAACGTGACCTTGAGGCTACCGTGCAGGGTGACATAGTCCAGGACGTCGCTGCCAGCTGGGCACTCGATGCAGTGATCGAACTCGATACCATCCTCGATCTCCTCGCCGCTCGCCGTGAGGATGGTGAGACTGCACTCGTGAGCCAGCCTGTCGCCGGCCCCCATGTCGCTTGGTCGTGTGATGGTGAGCTGGAACTGGATTCCGGGCTCGGCGGTGAGGTGCTTGAGGATGACCTTGTCGATCCCGGTGCTTCCGCTTTTGCGCATGATCTCCTCCCCGTTTGGGTGCGTCACTTGTCTATCACCTCCTTTGCCAAAAGTCAATAGTTAGCCTACTCTGTCGGCATGAATTTACAGGAAGCTATTCAAACAATTGCAAAAAACTTTCCACGCACTCTTATCGTTGGCGGTTTTGTACGTGATCAGTTGCTTGGAGTTGAATCTCAGGATGCGGACCTGGAAGTGTATGGGGTTCCAGCGGATCAGCTTGCGGAAAAACTTCGGGAACTTTTCCCTGGACAAGTCATTGAAGCGGGCAAATCCTTTGGCGTACTCAAAATTCCTTTAGGCGACGGACAGGAAATCGATGTGACCATCCCGCGCCGAGAATCAAAATCCGGAAAGGGGCATACAGGATTTGTGATCGAGGGCGATCCACAGATGTCGATCGAGGAAGCGGCTCGACGTCGTGATTTCACCATCAATGCAATGATGAAAGATCCTCTCACAAATGAGTTGATCGATCTGTTTGGAGGACAGGAAGATCTTAAAAACAACATCTTGCGCGTGGTGGACGAACACACATTCCAAGATGACCCTCTGCGCGTGTACCGCGCCCTCCAATTTGTGGCGCGACTCGACCTCAAGGTTGAAGAAAAAACATTCGCTCTCATGAAAAAGATGGTGGAACGAGGTGATTTGAGTGAGCTGTCCAAAGAACGCGTAAGTGAAGAGATGAAAAAGCTGTTTCTCAAAGCAGAGAAACCTTCACGTGGACTTCAATTCGCCTTTGACCTCGGAATGATCGAACGCGACTATCCTGAACTCTTTATCCTCAAGCAGACTCCGCAAGAACCCTTATGGCATCCGGAGGGTGATGTCTGGATTCACACCCTCATGGTCGTTGATGAGGCGGCCAAGATTATCCGTCGTGAAGATCTCACGGAAAACGAAAAACTACAGGTCGTCGTTGGAGCGCTTTGTCACGATTTGGGGAAACCGGCTACAACCAAAATGGGTGAAAAAGAGGGGGTGCCCCGCATTCGGTCCATTGGACATGAAGAGGCGGGTGAGGAACCAACAAAACAACTATTGAACAAGTGGATGTTTGGTTTTGAAGTGGAACAAGCGGCGATCGTACAAGCAACCCAACACTTAAAACCAGGAATGTTGTTTCGCCAAAAAGAAAAAGGAGAATTGAACGAAGAAAGCTATACCAATGCGGTACGCAAACTACTCAAACGAGCGTATCCCGTTTCTTGGAAAGTGATTATCGCTGCGGCTGAAGCGGATCATCGCGGACGCGATCTGCCGGAAGTCAAAGAGCCTGTCTATCCAGCCGGTGAGCTATTCGTCAAAACGATCCTCTCTCAAAAATTCGACCAAGAACCAATCAAGCCCCTGGTGCAAGGCAGGGACTTGATTGAACGTGGCGTGCCTCCCGGAATCAAGATGGGAGAACTGCTTCAAAAAATTGAGGCTGCTCGTGACGAAGGAAAAATTAAGACGCGCGAAGAAGCTCTTGCCCTACTCGACGACGACCTTTCCAAAATGTGATGGGTTCAAGTGATCGTGAAATGGGTACGTCTTGGCATCTGGAAAGTCGATGCTGAATGATTCACCTGGCTTCACTCCTTTTTTAGGATCAAATTTTGGGTATCCTGTATGCGCTGGGTGAGGCCCGGACGCTGGCCACACATCTTGCGTACCCATGTTCTTGAATACGACGATTCCTCCTTTTGCAATCTTCACTTCCGTTGGGGTAAATCCATTTTCCGTCATCTGAATTTCTACACGCATGGGCAATGATGGCACTGGAGCCGGAGTTGGAGTCGGCGTCGGCGTCGGAGTCGGGGTCGGAGCTGGAGTTGGGGTTGGTACTGGAGCTGAAGCTGGAGTTGGGGTCGGAGTCGGGGTCGGGGTCGGAGCTGGAGTTGGGGTTGGTGTTAAATTTGCCGTTGAAGTTGGCGTCTTTCCCTTTCCATCCTGTGTGGTCGTCGCTGTTGTGTCTATCGAGTTTGAGTTAGGCTGCGGTGAAGAAATAGTGACTGTCTTCTTAGCAAATAAATTGCATCCAGCGCCCATGATGATCATAAGCGCCAATACCCCAATAAAACCGTATGCATGTTTCATAAAGAGGAATGAATAATTAGTTTTTGTATTTAACCCCTCTGTCACAATTTTTTCAAGCCATGCCACCAATCTGTCGATGTCGTGTGTGGAAGTTCGGCTAATAATCGCTTGGCCGAGTCTGTTTTTACAGCTCTACTCGTATTCTTGATCCAATCCTCAGCTGAAACGTATCCTCGCTCAACATATTCTTTTGCTAAAATACCTTGCTCCACATAGTCTGCATCTTTTGCAATGATCCCAGCGCGCGTATCCTTATGCTCTACCTGTTTCCACAGCGTATAGATGGATTCTCCAACTTCACCCAGTGAGACGAGTTGCTCTTTCACCGCTCGATCCTCATCTACTTGGACATAACGATTTGCCACCTTATGTAAATCTCCAATGCGACACTCGCCAATATCATGAAACACGAGCATGGCACATACCTCTAAGGGATTTTCATATGTTTCTAAATGAGCCAACACAAGTCCGATCTGAGCTGCTCGCAAAGAATGTTCGGCGACGCTGTCTGGATATTCGATCCCAGCTAAACGCCATCCCTCGTGCTTAATGCGACGCAGTTGCCCAAGTTCAAAGAAAAAATTCAAAATCTCTTTGTCTGTCATACATTACTCATTACTCATTACTTATTACACATTACTTATTACTCAAATATTTTTTTACCGTTTCCACGATCACTTGCGTGGTTGGATCTAATTCCAAATTCACGCGATCACCTACCTTTTTCGTTCCAAAGGTCGTGATCCGGAGTGTCTCTGGAATCAAGTGCACAGTAAATCGATTGGGAAACACATCCACGATCGTCAAACTGCATCCATCGAGGGCAATAAATCCCTTCGGTAAAATGTATTCCATCCACGCCGGGTCACATTCAAACGTAAGAATATGGTTGTTGGGTGGTGTTTCTAGATGCATGATGGTCGCGGTTCCCGTGACGTGGCCTGACACGCGATGACCGCCGATTTCCGCATCCGCTCGAATCGAGCGCTCGATATTTGCTGTATCACCAACGTTCAATGAACCAAGCGTCGTCTTTGTGAGCGTCTCTTCCATCATGTCAGACGCAATGCTTGCTCCATCAATATGCGTGACCGTTAAACAGACTCCTGAGACAGACACGCTTGCCCCCTGCCTGATTCCATTCGCTAAATCCCCAAGATCAATCACGATCCTGGTTAATCCCTCCTTCTTATCGACAGCAATCACTGGCGACGTTTGTTGAACAATTCCCGAAAACATAGTCAGAACAGTTTCCTCGCCTCCTCTATATCCTTCTCAATCTGTAATACCAAACTTCTCATATCGTAAAATTTTTTCAAGTCACGGATCTTTTTATCCAAAATAACATTCATGGAATGCGTAAAGATATCCTGATCAAAATCCAATAAATACACCTCAACACTTGGCAAGCCAGAATCCAATTTCCACATTCCAATAACCGCAAGCCCGAACAAGTCGGGCTTTTGCGATTCATCTAATGATGCGCGACACACCCAGATGCCGTGTTCCGGCACCTGCTCGGATTGATACTCGAGGTTGGCTGTTGGATACCCTAGTTTCTGTGCTTCGCCCTTACCTCTCACAACCTTTCCATGGATCTCCATACGGCAAGCATGCCGGGTTTTGGATGAAATGTAAAGATTTCTAGAATTAAAAGAAGGCCGGAGCGAGATACTGCTCAACGGCCTTTCAGCTGCGGGTCTTATGACCCTGGTTTTGCCCCGGGGACGCACACTCTCGTATAGCGAGCTTGGCTCGAGCTATATCAGAACTTAGGGGGAGACGATCTCGACCCATTTCTGATCCGGCACCGGCCGGTTCAAGTGTGCGCCCCGCGGGGCTTTTACGTCCGCGTCGGCGGAGCGGACAGGTACAGACGCTTCTTCAGCGTAGGTTATTAGAATAACACGATTTTATCCTTTTGTCAATACTTAAACAACAAAAAAGACTAATGTTAGCCAAATATGATAAACTAAACTTTGACCTATCATGTTTTTTATGGTTCTATTTTCTCGGTTTAATACGCGCCTGTAGCTCAATGGTAGAGCGTCTGTCTTATACACAGATGGCTGTAGGTTCGAATCCTACCGGGCGCAATTAAAAACATCTGCCTTCACCGGCAGGTGTTTTTAGTTTATGATCCCCCCATGCAAGAATGGATTATCACTGAAGACAACGCAGGAAGCCGGTTGGACCTCTTTTTAACCGAGCAACTCCCCGACCTCTCGCGCTCGGCTATTCAAAAGCTGATCAAACATGGATCAATTTTGTTAAATGATAAAACGGCGACCGTGCATCGGTTTTTGAAGAGTGGCGACGTTGTCACCTATCGCAGAACGCTGAGCGCGGAACGCAGAACGCCAGACTCGGGATCTAGCGCTCCGAGCTCCGCGTTCCGAGCTCCGCAACCACAAATCATCGACCAAACCCCCGACTTTCTCGTGATCGACAAGCCCATCGGACTTCTTGTTCATCCTGATGCAAAAACACAAGAAGGGACGCTTATTGATTGGTTAGTGGAGCACGACCCAAAAATAGCGCGCGTGGGAGAGTCACCGGAACGACCGGGAATCGTGCATCGTCTGGATCGTGAAGTAAGTGGGCTCATGGTAATCGCAAAGACTCAGCAAGCGTATGACGAGTTACGTCGCCAATTTGCGGAGCGAGACATTGAGAAAACTTACCTCGCACTGGTGCATGGCGAGATGACAAAAGAAGAGGGTGACATTAAATTTCGTATTGCGCACTCCTCTAGCAAAGCACGCATGGCCGCCAGACCCTCCCAAGAAGAGCAGGGAAAGGCCGCGTGGACACACTACCAAATCAAAGAAAAATTTGTGGGAGCAACCCTCCTGGAACTCACGATTCTGTCAGGCCGCACGCATCAAATCCGCGCCCATCTCCATGCGCTTGGGCACGGCGTGATTGGCGATACGCTCTACAACCATAAAAAAACCGATCGGAACGTAAAGCCGCCTCGACTCATGTTGCAGAGCATCGGTCTCACCTTTCTTGATCCAGCGACTCACGAGAGACGCTCTTATCAACTTGAACCTGACCAAGCGTTCACCACACTCATCGAGGAATTTCGTCATTCATAATATGATCATTACGATCTCGGGATTTCCTGGAGCGGGTAAATCGTCGGTCGGAAAAATGCTCGCGCAACGGCTTGGGATGAATTTTTATTCCATGGGTGGGTTGGTACGCAAAATGGCGGCAGAGCAAGGGATGACCGTGGACGAATTTTATGCCCTCGGAGACAGCGGGCCAACTCAGGATGAACACATTGATGCCTATCAAAAAGAGCTAGCAAGCAAGGAAGATCAATTTGTGATGGAAGGAAGGATTTCCTGGCACTTTATCCCTCAATCATTCAAAATTCTGCTCATCTGTAGTCCGGATGAAGCGGCACGACGTGTGTTTACTACACATAAAGACGAACGCCTCAAAGAGCGTGCGTATGCGTCGCTCGAGGAAACAAAAAAGGCTCTCTCTGATCGCGTCGCGACCGAGGTCGACCACTATCAACGCTACTACGGGATCGACTACCGCGATCAAAAACAGTATGATTTGGTGATTGATACGACAAAAAATAGTGGGCCAGAAGAAACCGTGGAACAGATCATGAAACATATAACATGAAACATATAACATTTATGAAAACCATCTTTGCCTCGTTCCTTCTTTCGTTGTTTGTCATCCCCTTTTCTACGGTTGCGCTGGCTCCAGATACGCTCTATTCATCGATCGGAACAAACAGAGACAGTCTCAAAGCAGATGGGATAGATAATGCGATCGTAAGCGTTACCGTCAAAGACATGAACTTGATGCAGTTGGAGGGATTGAAGGTTACCCTCACTTCTTCTCGTGGTGCTCAAGATGAAATCGTGAAACAAAACGACACGACCGACGCCTTTGGTAAGGCACGATTCTTGGTTCGCTCGTTGCGTGATGGAACAAGCGTGATCACAGCAAAAGTCGGCGATGTTTCTTTGCAGAAATCTGTCACTCTTACATTCAAAGATGGCTTACAGATTCCGTTGTCGGTCGGCGATCTCATCAAAATTCCAGATGATAATGATGCCAAAAACTTAAGCGATACGGCCGTGTATTATTACGCCTCCAATGGCAAGCGCTACGTGTTTCCAAATGAGAAAACCTATTTCACCTGGTACCCAGACTTCTCCAAAGTAAAAATTATTCCGCTCGATCAAATGTCTCTCATTCCGATTGGCGCAAACGTCACCTATCACCCAGGATCACGCCTGGTAAAATTCCAAACCGATCCCAAAACCTATATCGTAACCCGCGGCGGGGTTCTCCGCTGGGCAAAGACAGAAGAGGTTGCCCGGGGGTGGTTTGGTTCTAACTGGAATCAATACATCGACGATATCTCCGAAGCCTTTTACATTACTTATACGCTTGGCAATCCGATCGACAGTCATCTCGATTTAGCTCTGGATATCATTCACAAAGGAACACACTCGATAGATCAAGATAAGGGGCTCTCCTCACCATAAATCAAAAGAACGGGTCAGGCCCGTTCTTTTGATTTGATTACACTACTTTCAGCTTAATATCCTTCACTTCATGCAAACGCTTCTTTGAGTGACGAATGAACGAGATGTTCTTGCGACGCGTCTTGACCATCTTTACGAGCTCGATGCGCGTAATGGAAGGCAACGTTAATGGAAAAATCTTTTCGACACCAAAGCCACCGGACATCTTGCGTACCGTCATGGTTTTGGAAATCCCCTTTCCACCGATATTCATCACCAAACCCTCGTACACCTGGATACGCTCTTTTTCTTTCCCATTCACATCGGTTTCTTTGATTTTTTGATGGATACGGAGCGTCATCCCGGTCTTGATCTGCTCGGGTTTGATATCCGCTGGCAATTTCATGGGGGTAATGGAACTCGACATATGTGCGAAGAGGATAATAGAAACAAAGACTTGCGTCAAGCCTACAGCACATCCTTCAAATACCTCCCTGTCCAGCTCTTTTTCATCTTCACCACCTCCTCTGGCTTCCCTTCGGCTAATACCTCTCCGCCGCGCAATCCCCCTTCTGGCCCCATATCAATGACCCAGTCGGCGCATTTGATGACATCTAAGTTGTGCTCGATGACCAAAATCGTATTTCCTTTGTCGACGAGCGCATTTAAGATCACCAGCAAGCGCTTGATGTCATCAAAATGCAAACCCGTCGTTGGCTCATCTAAAATGTAGAGCGTCTTTCCCGTGGCACGTCGCGACAATTCTGTCGCCAGTTTCACGCGCTGAGCTTCTCCACCAGAAAGTGTTGTCGCTGGCTGTCCAAGTTTCACATATCCCAATCCGACTTCGTGCAACACGGACAACTTTTCATAGATCAAGGGCTGATCGACAAAGAACCGTCGTGCTTCTTCCACGGGCATCTCTAAAATGTCCGCAATATTTTTACCACGCCAATGAATTTCCAGCGCCTCAGAATTATAGCGACGTCCGTGACACTCCGAGCACTCGACATACACGTCTGGCAAAAATTGCATGGAGATTTGGATATATCCATCCCCACTACACGCTTCACATCGTCCTCCCCCTTTCACGTTGAAAGAGAATTTCCCTGCATCAAACCCGCGCATTTTTGCTTCTGGAATTTCCGTAAACAAATCGCGAATGGATGTGAACACGCCCGTGTATGTCGCGGGGTTAGATCGCGGTGTACGGCCAATAGGTGATTGATCAACAGACACAACCTTGTCCAAGTTATCAATTCCCTCAATCTTTTTGTGCTCTCCCGCTGGATCTTTGGCGCCATAAAAATGGGCGGACAAGGCACGACCCAAAATATCCAACACCAGCGTCGATTTCCCCGAACCAGACACTCCGGACACACAAATAAATTTTCCGAGCGGGAACGCCAAGTCTACATTTTTTAAATTAAACGCGGTCG
>VGLT01000020.1 GCA_016866635.1 Candidatus Uhrbacteria bacterium | reverse complement strand
AGCTTTCAACCGCAAAAAAACCAGACAGTCAGGGAATTTGTTTTGTGGGCAAGCTCGATTTTCATGCATTCTTGCGAAAAAAAATTAAAGAACGCCCGGGGGAGATTGTGAATGAACAGGGAGCAATCATTGGTCATCATGATGGACTGGATGCGTATACCATCGGTCAGCGACAGGGTTTGGGAGTGAGTCGTGATCGAAAACCGTGGTACGTCGCGGCAAAGCATCGACAAAAAAACCAACTGATGGTCGTCCCGAACCGTGACCATCCATTGTTGTTTTCTCAACAAGCCATGATTGGAGATGTGAATTGGACGCGAGGCGTTTCGGTCAAAGATGGCTCCCGGGTCGAGGTCGCGATTCGCTATCGACAAAAACCAGAATCCGCCCACATCTTTGAGCTTAAGGCTCACAGGTATAAACTTGTATTTAAAAAACCCGTTTGGGGCCTCGCTCCTGGACAGTCAGCCGTGATCTATACAGGAAGCGAATGCTTGGGAGGTGGATTTATTTTAGACGAGCAGGTAGGCTAAATTCATGCCCCAAAAATCTTCAAGGTTAGAGTGGGTTTCCTTGCTCTACCTGGTTTTTTTTGTTTTTGCGGTTCTCTCGCCGTCCTTTATTACACGTGAGCATTTTGGTTTATCTCAAACCTGGTTGGAGGAGATTACCATTTTCTTTTTTGGTATGGCTGGCCTTGTGACATTCACGATTTATGAGCGCGTCATGGAGCGTCGTGCCAAGGAAAGTGAAAAAATACAAGACGCGTATCAGAGGGCTAAAACAGAATTGATCGATTCCTACGCCTATATCGGGGCGATCAATCGAAAAATTGAATTGCTAAAGAAATTAGCCAATGATACGTCGCGCGCCACGGTCGACGCCCGCCTATCAAAAGATTTATTTTCTGCGCTTGCGGCTAATGCGTGTGCGGCGGTTGGAGCCCGGGCTGCTCTCATCCGTTGCGTTGAGCTATCTAAACTACGAACCGATCGAGAGTTTATTCACCATACCAGCGGACAGATGGTGTTTCGCGTTCATAATAGAGATTTAAAAATGTTGCATGAGCAAAAGGTGGGCTATGATTTTGTGAAGGCGGAAGATGGACAAAAAATTCTCGTCATCCCCTCTGATGGCAAACGGGATCACAAGGCCTATTTGCTGTTGGCGTTTTCTGGGGACGTCCAAGACGTGGATACAAGTTTGCTAAAAGTGTTTATTAATCAAGCAGAAATGTTGTATCACCAACTCACGGGATTGCCATCGGTTTCAACACCTGTGCTTGCCGAGGCTCCTAAAAGCGTTTAACCTATGCTCTCATGACCGTCTCCGACATCCGTAAAGCGTTCCTCCATTTTTTTCGTGAAAAAGGTCATGCGATTTTGCCCTCGGCTTCTCTGATTCCAGAAAACGATCCGACCACTCTCTTCACCGGCTCTGGCATGCAACCCATGGTGCCGTATTTGTTGGGACAAACGCACCCGGCCGGTGATCGTTTAGCAGATGCACAAAAATGTTTTCGTGCACAAGATATTGATGAGATTGGGGACAATCGACACACCACGTTTTTTGAAATGTTGGGCAATTGGTCTCTAGGCTCGTATTTTAAGAATGAGCAAATCAAATGGATGTTTGATTTTTTGACGGAGACAATCGGTTTGGATCCAAATCGTTTATACGTCACGGTCTTTCGTGGCAATGACGCGATCGGCATTCCGCGTGACACAGATTCTGTCGCTCTATGGCAAGGGGTGTTTGGTTCTGTCGGCATGGAAGCAAAAGATGTGGATTTTGCTGAACGAGACGGCATGCAAGGGGGGAGAATATTTTATTATGACGAGCAAAAGAATTGGTGGTCGCGCTCGGGCACCCCAGACAAGATGCCGGTGGGTGAGCCGGGTGGACCAGACACAGAAATGTTTTGGGATTTTGGATTGGAGCTAACATTGCACGAAGATTCTCCTTATCGCGACGAACCGTGCCACGTGAATTGTGATTGCGGCCGTTTTATGGAAATCGGGAATAACGTGTTCATGGAATATCAGAAAACGAAAAATGGATTTGAAAAACTCGCACAGAAGAATGTCGATTTTGGGGGTGGACTTGAGCGCTTAGCCGCGGCCAAACAAAATGATCCAGATGTGTTTCATACGGATGTTTTTAAGCCCATCATTCAACTGCTCGAACAGCTGTCCGGTGTAACGTATAAAGATCAGTCCCGCTCGTTCCGTATCATCGCCGATCATATTCGTGCGGCAACATTTATCATAGGCGATCCACGCGGGGTAACGCCTTCAAATGTTGGTCAAGGATATCTCGTGCGTCGCTTGCTTCGCCGAGCGATTCGTGAGGGTCGACGATTGGGAATCATGGATCCGTTTACCCACCAGGTGGCAGAAGTTGTCATTGGTGAATTTGGTAGTGCCTATTCAGAATTGGAAGAGCGGTTCGGATCAATCGTGAGTGAGTTAAAGAAGGAAGAAGAGAAATTTGGCAAGACCCTGGAGAAGGGGATAAAGGAGCTGGAAAAAATGCTCAAAGCAGGATCGATCACGGGTGAGCAGGCATTCATCCTTTTTTCCACGTATGGATTTCCCCTCGAATTGACCGAGGAGATTGTGAAAGAAAAAGGGATGTCTGTTGATCATGCGGTCTTTGAAGCGGAGTTTAGGAAGCACCAGGATGTCTCTCGTACCGCTTCGGCCGGGATATTCAAGGGCGGTCTCGCAGACCATTCGATCGAAACGACTCGCTTGCATACCGCAACGCATTTGCTCCACCGCGCGTTGAAAAATGTGCTCGGCGAACATGTGGAACAGCGTGGATCCAACATTACACCCGAGCGTTTGCGTTTTGATTTTTCACATCCCAATAAAGTGACGCCACAACAAATCAAACAAGTAGAAGACATAATCAATGAAGTGATCAAACAAGATGTGCCCGTGCGTTTTGAGGAGATGACGGTCGAAGAAGCAAAACAGCGCGGCGCTATAGGATTGTTTGAAGAAAAATACGGAGAAAAAATTAAAGTCTATTTCATCGGGAATGACACAAGTGATTTTTCCAAAGAAATTTGTGGTGGCCCGCATGTGACTCACACGGGAGAGCTCGGTTTATTCAAAATTCAAAAAGAGGAAGCTGTCTCGGCGGGAATTCGTCGCATCAAAGCGACATTAGACAAGGGTGAATAAGCCGGTTATTCTAGAGACAGTATGACTCCAACCGCCCCTTTTCCGGCGCGAGCCTCTTTCGGTGTACTCGCGACCGCCGTTGTTTTAACGGTCGTATTCCACCTGACCTTGGCAGAAAGACCCTTTGGTCTGGCCTTTGCTCTGTTCGTGCTTGCGACGATCATTGGTCTGCATGTAGTTGCGGCGCTGGCAAAAAGTTTTCACAATCATTGGGCCTACATTTTTCTTGGGCCAGTTCTACTTTCCGTCATGGCACAGGTGATCTACGCCAACGATGTGGTTCGTGTTTTAGGATTTTTCATTACCTTTTTCTGTCTCACGTTTTTTGCGTATTGGTTGGTTGCGCCCAAACAATCTTGGCGCCACACGATCAGTTTTTGGCCAGCGATTATGGTTTTGGAAACCATCTTTCCTTTCCCTGGTCTCGGTCAAATGTTCAACGGCCGTTCGACAGGCAAGCGTGTTGGACAAATTCTATTAGGAATGTTTGTGGCTTTGCCATTCCTCCTTATCCTTGGAGCGCTTTTTGCTTCCGCGGACCCGCTCTTTCGCCAATCCCTAGAGAAATTCTTTGAAGCGCGTACGTTGGCAGAGTGGGTCTTTAAAATCGTTCGTGATGCTATCGTTGGGATTATCTTTTTGGCGTATGGCTGGATGATGTTCACCCGCGGATTACACGGACGCTTTACCCAGCGAGGGAAGCGCACGTGGGAATTATTTGTGCAGAATCGAACTGCGCTCTATACCTTCCTGGGATTACTTAATGCGTTGTTTCTTCTATTCATCGGTTTTCAATTGGTCTACTTTTTTGGTGGTGTTGAGACGATTCAGTCTCACGGTTTGACCTATGCCGCTTATGCGCGCGAAGGGTTCTTCCAGCTTTTGGTTGCCTCAGGCATCGTCTTTGCCATTACCTGGTTTCTCTACGCTTTCGCACACATTAAACACATGGTTGTCCGCGTTTTGCTCTCAGCTCTTCTCGTGGAAACCGGTCTCGTGATTATTTCGGCTGTTCGTCGCCTCACCCTTTATGTTGATGCCTACGGTCTCACGGTCGCACGCTGGTGGGCGATGGCGGTGATGCTGATTATCGCCATTGTTTTGATCGCCTTGCTTGTCGGACTAAATCTCCATCTCGAATATAACCTGCTTGCCAAGATGTTGTTCTTGTTCGGAATTCTCGTGTTTTCATTGTTGCTCGTTTTTCCGACGGAGCACGTTATCGCTAGTTGGAACGTGAATAGATTCTTAAATAAGCAGAGCACGAGCATTGACGCGGCCTACCTTTTAAATGGTCTTTCTTCAGACGCTTTGCCAATTGCTATGAGATTGTATCAAAATTTTCCCCAAATAGAATCACCAAATATGCTCGGACGCATGAGCACGGGATCAGTTGTTGAAGATCGCAAGGTTCTCACTAATATCCTTACCGATAAAAGAGAGCGTCTCGAAGAGGGGTCAAAAGATTGGCGCAATCTGGTCTGGTCAGATTACCGAGCGCTTGCGGCCTTGGGGGGTTTGAAGTAATATTGGATTCAATGCATAAAAATCCCAGTAAAGATTTTTTGGTGGTTAAAGGCACGGTCGAGGAATCTCTCCCAGGTGCCACCTTTCGGGTAAAACTCGAAAACGGACAGAGTATTTTGTGTTATTTGGGCGGAAAAATGCGCCAAAACCGCATCCGTATTACCCCGGGGGATGAGGTCCAGGTTGAGATTTCGCCATACGATTTGACAAAGGGTCGCATCACGTATAGACTCTAGGCCACAAAATAAAGTCAAAGGTTAAAAGGCAAAAGGCAAAAGTTTGGCTGTATTGTAATGCTTTTGGTTCTTCAACCCCTAAAACTCTTGACTTTTGATTTTTTCCACTTATGAAGGTTCGATCATCTGTCAAAACCATGTGCCGGGAATGCCAAGTCGTGCGACGCAAAGGACGGTTGGTTGTGATCTGTCCAAAAAATCCTAAACATAAGCAACGACAGGGTTAGTCATTACGCATTACTTAATTACGCATTACTCACGTATGGCACGTATCGCCGGAGTCTCTCTTCCACCAGCAAAACGCATCGATATCGCGTTAACGTATATTTACGGTATTGGTACCACAACCGCCCAAAGAATTTTGGCGAGCACCGGTGTGCCTGCCTCCATCCGCGTGAAAGACTTGTCTGAGGCGCAAGCAAATCAGTTGCGCGATCAGGTCGAAAAAAATACACGCGTGGAGGGTGAGTTAAAGCGAGAAGTTTTGGCCAACATCAAACGCTTAAAGGAAATCGGCTCATACCGTGGCTTGCGTCATGTCCGAAATCTTCCTACACGTGGTCAACGCACCAAAACAAACTCCCGAACCGTGCGTGGCAATGTGCGTCGTACGATGGGGTCTGGTAAACGTAAACTTGAAAAAACCTAATCTATGAGTGATCAAATTGCGGCGGCGGTCGGAGAAACAATGACCGAAACCAAGGCGGTCAAACAAAAGCCAAAGAAAGGCAAAAAGGCAAAGCAGCAGGTTTCACAGGGCAATGCTTACATCCAATCAACGTATAATAATACGATTGTGTCTTTGTGCGATGTGAATGGCAATGTATTGGGTTGGTCGAGCGCCGGAGCGGTCGGTTTTAAGGGTCCAAAAAAAGCGACTCCCTATGCGGCTTCCGTTGTGGTGCGAGAAGCGGCAGAAAAAGTGAAAGAGTACGGATTAAAAGATTTGCATGTGTATATCACCGGTGTAGGTCAGGGGCGTGAAGGAGCACTTCGCGCGTTTCAGGCCAATGGTTTGAATGTTTTGTCGATCAAGGATATCACCCCAATTCCACATAATGGTTGTCGTGCTCCACGGCCACGAAGAGTGTAATGCGTAATGCGTAATGACGAAATAAATTATGAGAACACTTCGAGTCACTGCTAAACATTCACGTCGAGAGGGGATCGCTCTCTCCGATCGAACCGCACACGCCAAAGCCTTGGCGCGTCGTCCGTATGCACCAGGTGTGCATGGTCCTTCCGGTGGTGGACGCATGACAGACTATGGCAAACAGTTGCGTGAAAAACAGAAAGCACGCCGCATGTATGGATTGAACGAGCGTCAGTTTCGGAATTTGTTTCGCGAGGCAGTGGCCAAGCGTGGCAACTCTGGACAAACCTTGATTCAGTTGCTCGAGACGCGTTTGGATAACGTGGTGTATCGTGCTGGATTTGTAAAAACACGAGCCGCGGCTCGCCAGGCCGTCTCCCACGCCCATTTCAATGTGAACGGTAAAAAGGTCAATATCCCTTCGTATCGTGTGCGTCCTGGGGAAGTGATCTCCTTACGTGAGCACAAGCGCACAAAAGGATTGTGGAAGAGCGTGGATGAGGCGTTGAAGAAAAAAGAAGCTCCAGGCTGGCTTGCGATCGAAGCGGCTGATATGGCTGTCAAAGTTGCAGCGGTTCCATCGGGTACGGAGCTCCAGCAACCATTTGATCCAAAATTAATCGTCGAGTTTTATTCACGTCAATAATTTTTATGGAATCCATCTTGCTTCCATCAAAGGTTCGTTTTACCCACGGAGAACGCCCAAACGAGGGTGTATTGACCGTGGAGCCCTGTGCGCAAGGCTATGGCACAACCTTGGGCAATGCGTTGCGTCGCGTGTTGCTCTCTTCCTTGGGTGGCGCGGCAGTGACCGCGGTGAAAATAAAAGGTGTGGAACATGAGTTTGCCACCATGAATCACGTCAAAGAGGATGTGTTGGAAATTATTTTGAATTTAAAAGGTTTGCGCGCCAAATTATTTTCGGAAGAACCAGTCAAGTTACATTTGTCCGTCAAAGGTGAGAAGGTTGTGACCGCGGGGGATTTTGCGAAGGATGCCCAAGTGGAGATCGTGAATCCGGATTTGGTGATTGCGACACTCACGGACCCATCGGCGCATTTTGAAATGGAAGTTTGGATTGGGCCAGGCCGTGGCTACCAGACGACCGAAGAGCGCACCAAAGAAAAATTGGAACTTGGAACCATCGCGATCGATGCGCTGTACACGCCCGTTTTGAACGTTTCGTATAAAGTGGAAGCCACTCGCGTGGGAGAAAAAACCGACTTTGATAAATTGGTCCTCCGTGTGGAAACAGATGGGACCATTGATCCATTGGATGCGACCACGCAAGCGCTCACAATCCTTCAGGATTATATGAATGTGTTGAAAGATTTGAAGTACGAGGAGAGTAATGCGTAATGTGTAATGTATGAAACATAGACGAAAGGGAAAAACACTTGATCGAAGTTCGGATGCACGCCGCGCCTTGTTGCGAAATTTGGCGACGTCCGTGATTTTGTACGAGCACGTCAACACCACGTTGGCTAAGGCGAAGGCGGTGAAGCCTTTGGTTGAGCGCTTGATTACCAAGGGCAAGGTCAAGAATTTGACCACGCGCCGCCATCTGATGAAAACCCTGACCGTTGAATCTGCGGTGAACAAGATTTTGGAAGAGCTCGGACCTCGGTATGCGACACGCCCAGGTGGATACACGCGCATCATTAAGATCGGAAGTCGCAAAGGAGATGGGGCAGAGGTCGCGCAATTACAACTTGTAAAATAATATGACATGGAAGAATAAACGGGGCATGCCCGAAATCAAACGAGAAACCGTGACCATCGATGCGACGAATCAGATCGTGGGACGTTTGGCGACCAAGATTGCGAAGATGTTGATGGGCAAGGACAAGCCAGGATATATCCCTCACATCGATAGCGGCGTTGTCGTACACGTGACGAATGCGGACAAGCTCGTGTTTACCGGAAAGAAAATGGAGCAAAAAGTGTTGTTCCGCTCATCGAACCGTCCAAGCGGTATCAAGCGCCTCCCGGTTGCTACATTACAGAAGGAAAAACCAGGAGAGGTATTGATCCATGCGGTTAAATACATGTTGCCAAAAAATCGAACTCAAAAAGAGCGTTTGAAGCGTCTCATGATTGTCTAATCTATGGCTACTGAAGAAGTGAAAAAAGCGAAAGCGGTCAAAGCCCCTCGCGCCAAAAAGGCTAAGGAAACGGAAGCGCAAATGGAAGAAGTGGCAACGGCTATCAAAGGTGGCTCGTATGTCGCGGCTCTTGGGCGTCGTAAGACCTCCATCGCTCGCGTGCGTGTTGTAAAAAACGGCAAAGGGGCGATTTCTGTTAACGGCAAGCCCATGGATCAGTATTTTACGACCTATGAATTGCGTGGCATGGTGTTGAGTCCCTTAAAAACAACCGGACAAGAAACGGCGATTGATGTGAGCGCGTCGGTTGAGGGCGGAGGTATTCGAGGACAGGCAGAAGCGGTTCGACTCGGAGTCTCACGTGCCTTGATCGAGATCAATCCAGCATTTAGAAAAACGTTAAAAAAGCTCGGCTTCCTCACACGCGATCCACGCTCTAAGGAACGCAAGAAACCAGGTTTGAAGAAAGCCAGACGAAGCCCACAGTGGTCAAAGCGCTAAGGATCGATCACTACTTCGGATAAATTTTCAGAAAAATTCTCTGTTTATCAGGGGATTTTTCGTTTAGGGCTAGCACTTGGCGGAAATTCAAAAAAATAGAGGTAAGTCGATGGAAATTAGATTATTTGTAACATTTGTTCTGTTTTTGTTCTATAATAAGTAAACAAGAATTCCAACTAAAGGATTTTATCTTAATTTTCTGGCCAACTGGATTCCTGGAAAAGAGCTGTGGATAAAGCAGAAAACCCCTTCAAATGGAGGGCTTTCCAAATGTTTGTTTTTGCATCAATATATATACTACTATGAAAAGCAGCGAAGTCCATGCATATATCCACATAAAAGAGCGTCTTGAAGAATTGGGATGGAACATTTCAAATCCAGAACGCAATGCAGCTGGACAGGTTTATACACAGCATGAATGTCAAAAGAATCCCATCATCAAAAAATATCTTGATCGGGATGTGCCAGAAAATGTTGTTGTCGTTCGTGCAAATAAGTTCATGGTGATGGAAGCAAAATCAGAGCATAAGAATTTGGACCAAGCAAAAAAAGAGGCATTGGAATATGCTGACAAGTTAAATAGTACGAAAGTACTTTGTCCGATTGCGACCGCTATAGCTGGAAATCCAAACGATACGTTTATTGTTCAAAATTTCTACTTTAAGAATGGAAAATGGAGAGAGATTGAAGTTAACCATCGTGTAACGAAAGGTTTTTTAAGCCCAGAAATAGCACAGCGTTTAGTAGATGCAGATTCTTCATCCATTGAAGACATGCAGATCTCTGATGATGTTCTTTTCAAGAAGGCTACAAGAATCAATGAAATTTTGCATCTTGGTTCTATCAACAAATACACGAGAGCAAAAGTCATGGCGTCACTTCTCTTAGCGATGGCCGATGATACAAGAATAAACATCGACAATGATGCTTTTATTCTCATCCAAGAGATCAATGCAAAGGCACAAAAGATTTTGGATAAACACGGGAAGGGTGAATTTGCTAAGTCAATTGCCATCTTAACGCCACCGACGCCAGATAACCATGTAAAATTTCGCAAGGCGATTGTGGACACTATCCAGCAACTCGAAGATATTAATATCCGTTCCGCCATGAACTCGGGGACAGATATTCTAGGTCGTTTTTATGAAGTTTTTTTGAAATACGGTAACGGAGCAAAAGAAATCGGAATTGTCTTAACGCCACGACACATAACACATTTCAGCGCTAATGCTTTACGAGTGGGTAAGACTGATAGTGTTTTTGATCCTGCTTGCGGCACAGGTGGTTTTCTTGTGGCGGCCTTTGATAAGGTGCGGAAAGATTGTGATGGTGAAGAATTAGAAGAATTCAAGAAAAAAGGATTATACGGAATTGAGCAAGAACCGGAAGTCGTTGCCCTTGCTCTCGTTAATATGATTTTTCGTGGTGACGGAAAAAACAATATTCAGGAGGGCAATTG
Organism: Candidatus Uhrbacteria bacterium; assembly: GCA_016866635.1. Classification (GTDB taxonomy): domain Bacteria; phylum Patescibacteriota; class Patescibacteriia; order 2-12-FULL-60-25; family 2-12-FULL-60-25; genus VGLT01. Next base: position 798 of record VGLT01000020.1, on the reverse strand, counting down.
TTTTGCGGACAAACATTTCAAAGGCATCAAAATGACTCGCGTCCTGATGAATCCACCGTTTGCTTTAAAAAAAGAGGATGAAAAAGAATACAAGTTTATTGATTATGCACTTGGAAAAATGGCAACTGGCGGTCTCCTGTTCGTCATTATTCCAAGTCCTGTTATGTTTCGAGAAAAGGGATTTAGAGAATGGAGAAAAAACATGCTCCGTAACCACTCGTTGCGCGCAGTCATCAAATTACCGGAGGATCTTTTTTATCCCGTTGGAGTGCATACGTCCGGTGTTATAATTGAAGCAGGAAAACCTCACGACTTCGATCAAGACGTTCTGTGGGCTTCGATGGACGATGGATATAGAAAACAGAAAAGCGTGATGAAATCCAGAAAAGAAGGAAATATAAAAAACATTCTTGAAAAAATACACGCTGTCCTCGACCACCATTCCTTCAAAGCCGTTCCTCGTCAATGGATATTGCAACCGATTGAACAAGACAAGTTCATTGAATGTGCGCCCGAACAATACTTAGAGGATATTGAGATGAGTAAAGAAGATCTCTTAAATGGTATGCGGACGGTACTTACAAACGCCCTCGCATCTCACCTTTTCTCTCTATGAAAATAACAGAATTGTTCATTGTGCAAAATGCGAGGTCAAGGAACCTTGATGGGTATTCTGATGGAAGTGTGCCGTTTGTTTCAAATTCAAACCTTAATAATGGTATAGTTCGCTATGTTGATACAGATAATGAAAAGGAGATAATTAAAACACCTTGTATTGCCGTAAACGGCTTTGGCTTT